>CAZDYR010000406.1:0-2848 GCA_964509625.1 uncultured Smithella sp.
GTCGTGACGGGGAGCGTCTCTCAGTTCGGCGACACGCTGAGCGTTGACGTGCAGATTCTGGATGTCGCACAGGCCCTCTGGCTGCCGTCCGCCTTCGTCCAGGGAAAACGCTCCGCCGGCCTTGCCGCGCTCGCCGGGGATCTGAAGGTGGACATTCTCGCCCGCACGGGTCTTTTGGAAAAAATTGTCCGTGTGGACGTCGCCGGCAACCGAAAGATCGGTGCGGCCGCCATTACAACGCCGCTGCGCAGCAAAGCGGGCAGGCCGTTGAACGCGGCGGATCTCACGGCGGACATTAAGACCATTTATAAGATGGGATTTTTTCTGGATGTGAGCGTCTCGGTCACCCCGGAGTCGCAGGGCAAAGTGGTTACGTTTACCGTTGTCGAAAAAGGGCTGATTACCGAAATCAAAATCAACGGCAACAAGGCGCTGGACCGCGATGACATTCTGGGCGCGATGACCGTAAAGACCCGGCAGAGCCTCAATGGCGAAAAAATCAAGGAAGATATTCAGAAGATCAAGGCGCTGTACGACACCAAAGGCTACTACAACGCTGACATCACGGATCGCATCGAAACCGATGGCCAGAAGGATTTTGTGCTGATTCTGGACATCAAGGAAAACGACCGCGTTTATATCCGTTCCATCACGGTGGAGGGCAACGAAGCCTTCACGACGAAAGAACTGGTCAACATGATGTCGACCACGGAGCGCACGCTTCTGGGATTCATCACGGATACCGGCATTCTTCAACGGCATCAGCTGAGGCAGGACGTTCAGAAGTTGAGTGCGTTTTATTTCAACAACGGATTTATTAACTCCCAGATCGGCGAACCGGCGGTTACGCACGACGCCAAGGGAATCTACATTAAGATCACCGTCAGGGAAGGCAAACGATTCAAGATCGGGAAAATAAATATTTCCGGCGATGAACTGGGGAAAAAGCGAACGGATTTGTTTGCGGCTTTAAAAACCAAATCGGGAAATCATTACGACCGTGAAGCGCTGATGAAGGACATCGAAATGATCACGCTCGCCGCCAACGATGAGGGGTATGCCCATGCCGATGTCAACCCCAAAATCGTCACCCACGAGAAGGAGCAGCTCGTGGACGTGGATTTCCAGCTGACAAAAGGGGAACTGGTTTATATCGCGCGCATCGGGATTTCAGGCAACACCATTACCCGGGATAAGGTGATTCGCCGTCAACTGTCGATTGTCGAAGGGGATCTGTATTCCTCATCCAAGCTCAAAGGCAGTTACGAGGGATTAAACGGCATAGGCTATTTCGAGGAGGTGGATATCCAGACGGAAAAAGCCCCCGACAACACGATGGACATCAACATCCGGGTGAAGGAAAAGAACACCGGCATGTTCATGATCGGCGCCGGGTACAGCGCCATAGATCAGGCCGTGATCATGGCGCAGGTTGTGCAGCAGAATTTTCTTGGCTACGGACAGACCTTAAGCCTTAAAGCGTCGCTCGGCTCTTCAAGCAACAATTATGAACTGTCGTTTACGGAACCCTGGCTGTTTGACCTGCCCCTGTGGTGCAAGGCGGATATCTGGAAATATAAAAAGGAGTATGACTCCTACACTCTGGATACAAAAGGCGCCGGGTTGACGCTCGGCTATCCGATCTGGAACAGAATCGTAGGTTACGTCGGCTACAAACTGAGCATGGACGATATCCGGGACGTCAATCAGTTGACGGCGTCGTCCTACATCCAGGCCCAGGCCGGCGAACGCACCACCAGTTCGGTGTCGCTGACGCTGGCGTATGACACCACCAATCACTCCATGTTCCCCAGCAAAGGCATTAAAACAAGCGTTTCCGTCCAGCATGCCGGGACGCCGCTGGGCGGCAACACCCACTTCACGAAATATTCAGGCACCGCTTCCGGATATTACCCCGTTTTCCGGGACATTGTCTTCGGCGCGAAATCCCGGATTGGTTACCTGCAGAATAACGACGACAGCGACGATAAAATTCCGATTTATGAACGTTATGTCCTGGGCGGCATCAATTCCCTGCGCGGTTTGCGATACGTCGGCCCGACCAATCCGGGCACCAGTGACGTGGTCGGCGGTACGACCTTTGTCACCTTCACGGCGGAGATTGTTTTTCCATTGATCCGGGACGCGGGGATGAAGGGCGTTTTGTTTTATGATGCAGGCAACACCTGGAACAGCGGCTACCACCTGGATGACCTTCGTCAGACCTGTGGAGCCGGTGTGCGCTGGCAGTCGCCCATCGGACCTTTACGTCTGGAATACGGTTATGTTCTGGATAACAAGGGGCTGAACGATGACGCCGTAGGCCGATGGGAATTCACAATCGGCATGTTCATGTAACATAATGAAGATCACGTTCATCTTGATTGACAACCCAAAGAGAGGAGAAGGAAACATGAAAAAAAATATTTGTCTGATAACAGGATTGGCTCTGCTTCTTCTGATCTGGACCTCTGCGTCCATGGCAGCCGATAAGATTGGTTTTATCAATTTGCAGCAAATCATTCAAACGTCCACCGCCGGCAAAAAGGCCGCCGACGAATTTAAAAGGATCTATGAGCAAAAGCAGGTCAGCATCAAGACCATGGAAGCGGAGGTAAAAAAACTCAAGGAAGAGCTCGACAAACAGGGTTCCGTCATGACGGCCAGCGCGCGCGGCGACAAGGAAGCGGCCTACCAGCGGAAGCTGCGCGATTATCAGATTCTGGTCGACGATACGAACAAGGAACTGCAGAAACGGGATCAGGAATACTCGCAGAAGATGCTTCCCGATATCCTGAAGTCCGTGCGCGCCATCGGCGAAAGAGAAAAATTCACCCTGATTATGGAT
>CAZDYR010000407.1:0-2845 GCA_964509625.1 uncultured Smithella sp.
AGGTAACACTCGATACCGGCATTGGTCAGATGAGCCGCGATGGTCGCGCCCATGACTCCCGCACCTAATACAGCCGCTTTTTTGATCTCTAATGACATTATTCTCCTCCTTCGTTTTCTTATGAACCGCCCGTTTGTTTTGCGGCTCATAAATTGTTTGAGGCCAAGCTGCGCCTCCATATTAATCCTGATACCTCATTCAATATTACATGAACCGCGTGACGATCGGCTCATTTGTCATCTTGAGCTATTATGCCGAGTTGATCACATCCTTTCTCTAAATATATTTCCGGCAGCGCGAAACTTCCCGCCGTCGAAAATACAGCAAGAAGTTTTTTAAGTGATTTCCAATTAATGGTGATTAAAGAAGAGCGGTTATTTTGAAGATTGAAACAAACAGAAGAATATTGTGTTTTGAATACTGCTTTCCGGTCATGAGGCCATGAAACGAAAAATATGGCAGAAAAGACTTCAGGCATTCCGTGGCTCCCTTTCCACTGTGAAGAGAAGTCAAAATGTTGAAATTGATTTAGCCCTGCGGAGACATCCGGGAATCAATTCCTGATACTCAGGGAAGACGTAATCTTAGTTGGAGCGAAGACCATTATCTCTTTAATACCGGACTCTTATAAGCGCCCCTGAGCAATAACTTTCAGCCGCATACTGGGGTTGGGTCAATTACTGACTAAAAGTCAATGTGATTATTAAACCAAACAGAAACTAAAGTCAAGGCAAATAAAAACTTCTTTGAATGATCTCAGAATACTTAATTGATCATATACTTTGCAGCAAACTGTCGCGTTCCGCCGGAAGTGTTATTATATCCCGACAAGTTACGGAAATACCAACCGTCGTCACGCTTAAGCGGCATTGAGCGCTATAAATACCGCTTTTCTTCCAATATTACGTCATTATGCAAACGGTGGTGATAAGGTTTTTTTGAGATGGAATGTCGAATAAATTCAAATATTATAATAATTATTTTTGGACAAACGCCTGTAAAAATTGTATGGTTTCAAACACGTCATGTCAATACTTGGGGGTCTTCTTCAATGTTGTTTGATAAAATGGTAGCTGTTGTCGTCCCCGCCTATAATGAGGAAAAACAAATCGGTAACGTTCTTTCCACCATGCCTCATTTTGTTGATCGGATTATCGTCGTCAACGACTGCTCAAAGGATAATACCGCAGGTATTGTTTTATCTTACATCCGCAAACAGGGTTCCACCGGAAAAACGATCCTTGAGAGCCTGGCTGAAGCGCCCGCCAATCAATACGACAGAGCTGAAATTCTTCTGAAGGAAAAGCAGCAGCAGGATTCACAATACTATGTCCCGTCCGAAATAGCCAACACCCATCCGGATACCGACCGCATCATCCTGATTAATCATCTGAAAAACGCGGGAGTGGGTGCCGCCATCGCCCGGGGGTATAAGTGGTGCCGGGATCATGCCATCGATTGCACGGCGGTCATGGCCGGAGACGGCCAGATGGATCCGGCTGAACTGGAAAAGATATGCACGCCTGTGCTGACCGAAGACATCGACTACGTGAAGGGCAACCGCCTCATTCATGGCGGCGCCCGTCTGGTCATACCCAAAACACGCTTTTTCGGCAATTCCATATTGTCCATATTGACAAAGATTGCTTCGGGTTACTGGCATGTCTCCGATACACAGACGGGCTATACGGCCATATCTCTTTCCGCGTTGAACGCGATCAAGATTCATAAAATTTATCCCCGGTACGGGATGCCCAATGATCTGCTTGTTAAACTGAATATCGCCTTCTGCACCATCAAGGAAGTTAAAATCAAACCCATTTACAATATCGGCGAGTCCTCCAAGATGAAGGTGCATAAAGTGATTCCCCGCATAACCTGGCTGCTCTTTAAAAGTTTCTTCAAAAGGCTCTGGGTGAAATATCTGTTTCGTGATTTCCATCCACTCTTCCTGCTTTACCAATTTGCCATTGTAATGGGGATAGTCTCTTTGCCTTATGCTGCCAAGATTTTGTCAATCACTGTTTCCGGCGAAACGGTTTCCGCCACAACAATGCTGGCGTTTCTCTTTTTGTTCACCAGCAGTTTTCAATCTCTCTTATTCGCCATGTGGATGGATATTCAGGACAATGAAAGGCTCTATAAATCTTAAATGTGGGCAACTACTTTATGAAAAACAGTAACATCGCTGTCGTCGGGGCCGGCAACTGGGGCAGAAATCTCATCCGTAACTTCCATGAACTGGACGCGCTTGCCGCAATCATCGACAGGAGTTCGTCATCCTTGAAGGACATGCGCAAACTTTATCCTTCCTGCGAGGTTTATCCGTCGCTGAAAGATGTTCTGTCTCTTCCGGATGTGGAAGCCGTTGTTATTGCCACGCCCGCGGAAACCCATTTTGTCCTGGCCCGGGAAGCGCTCTTGTCCGGCAAGCATGTCTTTGTGGAAAAACCCATGACCTTGACGGAGAAAGATGCCGAAGAACTGATTGCTGTGGCAGATCAAAACCGCCGGATTTTAATGGTCGGTCATCTTCTCCAGCATCATCCTGTTTTCGTCAAACTCAAACAAATCGCTTCCGCAGGCGAGCTGGGACGCATCAATTATATCTACTCGCATCGCCTGAATCTGGGCAAGATCCGCAGAGAAGAAAATATTCTGTGGTCTTTCGCTCCCCACGACATCTCGATGATCCTTGCTCTGGCCGGCGAAGAGCCGGAAAGCGTTCTGGCAACAGGCGGCAACTATCTGCATAAAAAAATCGCCGACGTAACGACAACCCATCTGGAATTTTCTTCCGGCCTCAAGGCGCATATATTTGTTTCCTGGCTGCACCCTTTCAAGG
>CAZDYR010000408.1:0-2844 GCA_964509625.1 uncultured Smithella sp.
TGTTACCCCTGTCAATATCAACGAGAAACCCGTGATGGAGGCTGCCGAGACGATTTATACCCGGCTTTGTGAAAAAGGCGTGGAAGTGATTCTTGATGATCGGGATGAACGGGCGGGTGTAAAATTCAAGGACGCGGACCTGATCGGCATCCCCATCCGGATTACGGTGGGATCCAAGAATCTGGCTTCGGGGAAAGTTGAAATTAAATTACGAAAAAACGTTGAAAGCCGTCTTTGTTCAACCGGAGAAATTATTTCAGAAGTATTGACCGTTTTGGCGTCCGAACTGAAAGCGACCGTTTAACCGCCGTTTTGACAGACCGGAAAACTGCATGCTGAGAATAACCGACATTCTGGATAAAGCTCAGGCTTATCTTTCAGCCGAAGAGCTGGAAATGATCGAAAAAGCCTATATCTACTCGGCAACGGTTCATCAGGGGCAGGTTCGGTTGTCCGGGGAACCCTATCTGACGCATCCGATGGAAGTGGCAGGCATCCTGACGGACATGAAGATGGATTCCGCCACGATTATCAGCGGTCTTTTGCATGATACCATCGAAGACACCCTGACGACCAAAGAGCAAATCGAAAAGGAATTCGGAAAGGATGTAGCTTTCCTCGTCAGCGGCCTGACCAAATTGAGCCGCATTTCCTGCGCCTCTCAGGAGGAACGACAGGCCGAGAACTTTCGTAAAATGATCCTGGCCATGTCCGCAGACATCCGGATTCTGATGGTGCGGCTGGCCGATCGCATTCACAATATGCGCACCCTCCAGTATCAGCCGCCGGACCGGCGGATTTATATCGCGCGTGAAACCATGGATGTTTATGCTCCACTGGCAAATCGTCTGGGCATCAACTGGATGAAAATGGCGCTGGAAGATATGGCTTTTCAATATATATCGCCCGAAGCCTATAAGGAAATATCCACCCGGGTCGCCAAATCCAATGAATCCCGGGATCGGTATACCGAGGAAGTCAAGACCATCATCTTCAAGGAACTCGAGAAAGTTGGCGTCAAGGGGGAGGTCGAAGGAAGGGCCAAACACCTTTACGGCATTTACCGGAAAATGCATGAGCAGCATATCAATTTCGATGAGGTCTATGATGTCATCGCTTTCCGCATTATTCTGGATTCCGAGGTCGAACGATCCTGCTACGAAGCGCTGAGCATTGTTCACGCCCTGTGGAAGCCGATTCCCGGGCGTTTTAAAGACTATATCGCCATGCCCAAAGCCAACAATTATCAATCCCTGCACACCGCCGTTATCGGGCCTTACGGCGAGCGGGTCGAAATTCAGATTCGGACCCGTGCCATGCACGAATGGGCGGAAAAAGGGATTGCGGCGCACTGGCGCTACAAGGAAGGACGTGCCTTTCAGGATAATGAAGACAACCAGATCAAGAAACTCAGGGAAGCGCTGGAAGTTCAAAAAGACGTAAAAAACCCGAGGGAATTCATGTCCAATCTCAAAATGGCGCTTTTCCCGGACGAAGTCTATGTCTTCACGCCCCAGGGCGATGTGCGATCCTTTCCCAAGGGGGCCACGCCGATCGATTTCGCATACAGCATCCATACAGACGTCGGCAATCAATGCGTCGGCGCAAAAGTGAACCGCAATATCGTTCCGCTGCGCTATGAATTGCAAAACGGAGATCAGGTGGAAATTATCACTCAGGCCGGCCATCATCCCAGCAAGGACTGGCTGAAATACGTGGTCACCTCCCGCGCAATTTCAAAAATTCGCAACTGGATAAATCAGGAAGAAAAGAAAAGTTCGCTGGTGCTGGGCAAGGATCTTCTGGAGCGTGAATTTAAAAGACACCATCTCAAAATGGCTTCTTACATCAAATCCGACGAAATCAAGAAGCTCCTGAATGAATATTCGTTGCAGACCCTCGAGGACCTTGTATCCCAGGTAGGCTACGGAAGAATTTCTCCCAAGCAAGTCGTGAATTTTTTCCTGGCTGCAGAAGCGCCCGTTTCAAAAGACGACGAAAAGATACCGGAGAAGGCCAAGAGAAAATCCGCTGCGTCGCCGTCCATGGGGATATGCTTGACGGGAGTCGACGATGTCATGGTTAAGTTTGCCAAATGTTGCAATCCGATCCCCGGTGACGAAATAGCGGGTTACATTTCTCGCGGCCGGGGCATCACCGTGCATACTCAGAATTGCGCTCATCTGAAAAGACTGGATGCAGAAAGGATTGTCGATGTCAACTGGGATGTCCGTCAGAAGCACGCCTATCCCGTTCACATTAAAGTCGTCTGCAACGACCGTAAGGGCGTTATTACGGAAGTGAGCTCGGTGATCACGTCCTTTGACGTCAACATCAGCTTTGCGCAGGTTGAAACAACGGATATGATTGCCAACTGTGAATTTGTCATCGATGTCTATGATTTGCAGCAGCTCAACGCCATCTTTTCAGCCATCCGGCAGTTAAAAATCGTCCGCTCAATTGAAAGAATCCGCAAAGCCTGAAAAACAGGGCAATTTGTGGGTTGACAAACCAAGGCACTCTGCTATAAGCAGGCGCAAACATCTTGATGGAAGGTACTTTCATAATGTTCAATAAATCACTGAAATATCTATTAATTATTTTCACGGCGGTATCGTTGTCGCTGATCGCCGGATCGGGTTTTGCCCAGGGCTCCAAGCCCTTGATTATTCTTGATCCGGCTCATGGTGGGGATGATGCCGGCGTCGTAGGAGTCGATGATGTCCAAGAGAAGCAGATTGCCCTGGCCATTGCGCTGGCGATCAAGAAGGAACTGGCCGTCGAACGCAACATGGATGTGATTCTGACAAGAGAATCAGATAAAACGGTCACGCTGGATGAGAG
>CAZDYR010000409.1:0-2839 GCA_964509625.1 uncultured Smithella sp.
GAATCATCCCTTTTTAAAACTTTTATATAAAAATAAACTTGGCTTTTATTAGAAGAGGAGGTTGACGATATGAAATATATTATTCCTGTTTTCATGTTAATTATTCTAACAATTGGATGTTCCGCCGCACTTCGTGGACAAGGTGAAACATATTCCGGTTATTCATGCCGGGAAAGTCTTATGCACTTCTACAGTCGATGTTCAAACGTTAAAATTACTAAAGAAGAATTTGAACAAAAAGTCCAGTTCTGTGAGAAAGAACTGGCCACATTAATCTGTGACAGGGAACAGGCGGACTTATTGTGGTGCATGGGACGAGTCGAACCAGGTGCATACACAAGAGGTGGAGGCATGGGTGTTCTTGTTGGTAGAGGTGTCGTTATTTCCAGCGGGCAAAGCAGCACTGAGGATGGTTGCTCCTGTGCCTCGTTTGAAGGATCGTTGAGAAAATGTCGGATGGAGAAAGGAATTTTTGACAAATGACTAAAAGAGAACGCTTAGATTATTACTTTTTAAATTTTATCCACCATTCTTTCTGAATACACTATTTCTGATAATAGCCGTTGATGCGGGGCATGCCCACAGCGAATAGGCCGCAAACGTTGAGGCTCTTGGCGAAACTAAGCGTCAGGACAGCCAAACTGTTTGAGCCGAAGGCGAGTTTTTGGCTGCCAGCTTCGTGAGCATAAAGCCTCAGTTGCAGGGACTTCTGAGCGATGGGTTTGCCCCGCTTCACCGGCCACATTTCTGTCATTATTTCTGGATTCCCGCTTTCACGGGAATGACAAATGACAAAGGAGCCGGAGACAGGGAGCCTTGGATAATCTAGATTTCCGCCGGATGCTTACCTGGCGAATGCCGGGTGGGAATGACACACTAATGAGCATAAAGAATCGGTTGCGGGGTAATAATAAGCGGCGCGTCATTTTTTAGCCTGACCAGGTTCGCGCCAAACGCGCTGAATATCCGTTTCTAATCTTTTTTCAGATTAATTTTGTGATCGATCCAGTGCAGCGCGGCCATTTTCAGAAAATCCTGCACACTGACATCTTTATCAATGCAGTAATGGGCGATTTTTTTATACGCGTCCAGGGGGATTCTTATCGTGGTTTTCTTCATCAATTCTTCATTTTCTTTTTTCATATCTGCTATTTACTTGATTTGCACCATGCTGTCAAGAAATAAACCTAGAAAATAATATAGACAGCATGCTGTCAATATGCTAAGGAAGCATCCAACGCCTTACCGGGCGATCAAAGTGAACGGCGGAGAGAATCATCATGCATCACGAACAAATCGAATTGTGGCAGCATCATCATCTATTCAATGCCGAAAAAAAGGCGGTTGAAAAGCGAACCCTGATTGTGGTGGTCGTTACGTTCATCACAATGATCGCTGAAATAGCCTTCGGGTGGATTACCAATTCCATGGCTCTTCTGGCCGACGGCTGGCATATGGGAACACACGCCTTTGCGCTCGGCATATCGCTTGCGGCCTACATCCTGGCCAGAAAATACGCTCAGGACGAATCTTTCACTTTCGGAACGTGGAAAATAGAAATCCTCGGCGCATACACCAGCGCCATTGTGCTGGGCATTGTCGGCGTGATCATGATTTTTTCCTCCGTGGAAAGAATCATCCATCCGCTTAACATCCATTATAATCAAGCGATTGGAGTAGCCGTCCTGGGATTGCTGGTTAATCTGGCCTGTGCCGCCATTCTCAACAGCGGCGGGCATCCGCATGAGCACGGACATTCCCATAGGCATCCTCATGAAGAAGGCGCACACACTGATCATGAACACCATCATAAGGATCTGAACTTGAAATCGGCCTATTTGCATGTGGTGGCGGACGCCATGACATCGGTGCTGGCCATCGGGGCGCTGCTTGGCGCAAAATATTTGAACGTTGTCTGGCTGGACCCCTTCATGGGCATTGTCGGCGCGGGCCTGATCCTTCGCTGGTCATTTTCATTATTGAAAGATACCGGATACATTCTGCTTCAGCGTGAAACGGACGGTAAGATCGCCGGCGAGATCAGAAAAGAAATCGAGTCCGACCATGATTCGAAAATTTGCGACCTGCACCTGTGGAAAGTGGCGCAGGATCAATATGCCTGTATCTTGTCCGTGGTCACCTCGAAAAACATTTCCATTGATGAATACAAAAAGCGATTGACAGGCGTTCATGAACTGATACATATCACGATTGAAATCAATGAATGCAAAAGTTAAGAGGGAAAAATGAATATTCCTTTCTCCGTCGCGCAGTTTTTCGAAATTTTCAAAAACTACAACGAGGCCATCTGGCCTGCGCAGATCATAGCTTATGTTCTGGGCGTCCTTGCGCTGGTTCTGGCCGGTCGAACAAGTAAAATATCCGGCCGGTTGATTTGCGGAATTTTGGCGGCCTTCTGGATTTGGATCGGCGTTTTCTACCACATTCTTCATTTCAGTGTGATCAATCCGGTTGCGCGGATTTTCGGGGTTGTTTTTATTTTTCAGGGACTGCTTTTTCTTATCGTGGGAACGATTCTCAACAAAATCTCTTTTCGTTTTTCCATCAAACCGCTGCCGGTCATCGGCGCTGTTTTTCTTCTCTACGCGATGGTGATTTATCCCGCCCTGGGCGTTTACTTCGGACACGTGTATCCCGCCGCGCCGATGTTTGGCGTGGCGCCCTGTCCGACGACGATTTTCACAATCGGGATTTTGCTGTGGACGGCAGATAAAGTGCCCGTCTATCTGCTTGCCATTCCCTTCCTCTGGTCCATAGTCGGCATGAGCGCGGCAATCCATCTGCGGGTGCCTCAGGATTATGGCCTTGTTGTCGCCGG
>CAZDYR010000410.1:0-2836 GCA_964509625.1 uncultured Smithella sp.
TTGCGTGCCAGAATTTCAATTCAGCGGCAATATCTTTGTATGTATCCGATATGGTTAATAAATATCAGAGTACAACACCGGGTAACCGAAACACCAATCCCCCTCCGTTGAACATTCCCTTCCATGAAATGTTCAACGGTCTTAAACAAAATGTGGAAAAAGAATGACTTCGTACTCGCGAAATGTGGAAATTGGTCAACGGATGTGGATGAAGATTAAAAAATATCTTAAAGACAAATTACGCCTTGTTGTTTTTTATTCAGTTGATAACTCTATTTTCTTCTGCCCTTATGTCATCACGCATACTTGTCGTGAATTGTAATACTTTGATATTATGCAGTATTATTCTTTTGCCCGATCATTACGCAATCCGGTCCAAAGTGGCTTGTATCGGGCATTTGGCATTATTATCAACAGTTTTATCAACAGATTTTTTAACAATACTGTTGATGACCGTCGTTCGGAAGCTGAAAAGACAAAACTATTTTTTTCTTTCATGTTTAACCCATATCTGATTTCTCCGTATTCCCGATGTATCATAAATCTGCCATCCGTTTTTATCCACTCGCAACACGGCTTTGATTTCATCGAAGTTCCTGTAAGTCGACAAATGCCGTGAAAAAATATTTTTATAAAGAGATTCAGCCTCTTTGCCTCCACTAACGTCATAAAGATAAATCCTGGCTTCATACTCTCCGCGAGCGATAGAATCATCGGTTATGGACTTGTTGATTTCATTTTCCAACTTTGGAAGCTTCACCAGAAAAGTCAGCAGTTCGGTCTCTTTGCTGTTTCCTAGGTTGATAAAAAAGAAAGACTCTCCTTCCAGGACCGGAGTGACATCACAAGCCGCACGGATTTCGTCCGATCCGACAAAGTCCAGATCTGAATTCGATATTCCAAGCCGCTGAAAATAATCAATGAAATGTTCGGAGAAAAATAATCCGCCTGATGAGGTCCCTTCAAGTTCGCTTATCTTTGCGGTGTATGCTTCTATGCGGTTTTTGATCTTTCTGACGGCATCATCATGGCTGAGTTTTCCCGTGAAGTACAGATATTCGAAGCTATCTTTCTGCCCTTTCAAGACTGTACCGAAATGACGGGTAGCTGTCCAGATTTTAGGCTTGTCGATGACAAAAAGTCCGGTGGCATGAACTATTGCGTTAAAAGCTGAATAAATAGCATGGCTCTGGCGGATCTTATTTGATGACTGCTCCAGCTCCTTCAGGATCGAATTAATTTGCGTTATCTTGTGACGGTTGAGATCAATTTTTTGCCGAATCATGGGAATATCTTTTGGTGTTAGTGCATTGTAGGAATCCATTTTGAGTTCATCCGCGTTGGCCATTTTGTCGAAGCCGTTTTGAGCCATCGTATAGGTTCTAATGAACATGGAATTTTTAATGGGCATACCTTTCGCGGTAAAGATGAGCTCCATATCACCGTAAATTCTTGAGCGTGTTCTGATATAAACGTACTTCTGGGTTGCCTCAACAACAAATCTGAAAGTCTTCAGATGGTGCTTTGCTATTTTATTGGCCGTCTTGCCGTCGTGCTCGCGATCGCCGGTCATTTCCAGCGTACCCAGGAATATTTTAGGCGTACCGTCGCGACCCGGATCTGCGCGCTTGAGATGTATCCATGCTTCAACCGTGTGAAGTTTCATCGATGAAACATTTCCGTTTTCTGTTAACCGGAGTGTACACGGTGATTCCGAAAGGTTAAAATCAATCAGTTCCGCTGATGTTTCCGTCACATATTGGCCGTTTATTCTGATTTTTCCGTAATAGTGAGTGTCGCCGTTGGCAATCCCCTGTTCGGGAGGGTAGTTTTTGTGCAGCAATCTGCTTTTGTCCAGCGGCAAAGAGCATTCCGTGAAATCCCATTTTTCATCAAAAATCGCCTTGTGGTAATAGCCGGTCCCGCCTGCCGCGTTTTTCCCCGCGACACGCAGCTCACGCGCGGAATTACCGCGTCCGTTTTGAAGAACTGTGATCATCGAAGACAATGCC
The DNA here is from genome assembly GCA_964509625.1 of uncultured Smithella sp. Classification (GTDB taxonomy): domain Bacteria; phylum Desulfobacterota; class Syntrophia; order Syntrophales; family Smithellaceae; genus UBA8904. The sequence continues at coordinate 2,013 of CAZDYR010000410.1, forward strand.
GCCTGTCCGTCGAGCCGAATTTTTGGCTGTTCGCGCCAGTCTTCCGCTGGAAGAGACCATTCCGTGAAGTTTGAGTCCCAATCTTCCCCCCTTGATCCGCGCTTTTCGCGCCTGTATGAATATTTGAAAAACATGGGGTCGCTTCCGATGGTGTCAAAATCAACCAAACGAGTGTACATTCTCCCGGCGGCGTCGATGACGAAAATGGTAGATGCACTGACCGACATGTTCTCCGCTATAAAACGACCTCTGTCGGGCAGCGTAATGGTATGGCTGAAGTCAGCCGGAAGGCCCGAATCGGTAAAACAAATTTCCCGGCCGTCTGCCGCAAGAACATAAAGCGTTGTGATACCCATTGTTCCAAAATGATGCTGATTTCCGTCAATATCTTCATGGTAAAGAACGTCTCGGTTTCTTCTGCCAATTGCCCACGCGCGGGGCTTTGAAGCACGTCCCTTGAGATGCAGGGGTTCCATATCCGGCCAGCCCCACAAGTGATTCCAGACTTTGCCGTCCCAACTGGCGCCTTTTTCAATGCGAAGCCAGTAGAACCTGCCGGAGTTGGATAACGCAACGATTTCGTCGGCATCAGCGTGGATTTCAGAAACGGATGACGGAACGGGATAATTTTTTATTTTTTTATTGTGAGGCAGGCCTGTCTGCAAAAACTTTTTCCATTCATCTTGAATGCCCGTGGTTTCGGAATTCGGCTTGAAGAAGATACGGCCCTTATGCAGAACGAGATAAAAATATCTGTTAAAGGTTTGCGTCGGCGTCTTGATTTTAACGGATTGCGGCAAAACTTCTTCCGCGCCGCTTATGGT
>CAZDYR010000411.1:0-2835 GCA_964509625.1 uncultured Smithella sp.
CATATTGATGGATTTTGACCGACAAAGGCAGGTGGCAGCCAAACATTTGAATGCGGTTATCTTTCACCACAACCGCGCCGTCATGGCCCGGGGAATGAGGGTCAAAAAGGCTTTCCAGAAGCGGCTGGCTGAGCAGTCCCTCCAGAGGAATACCGCCGGTTAAGTGCCTGTCCAGCGGATCGTTTCCCCGGATCACAATCAGGGCGCCGACACGCTTTTTGGCCAGATTGCCCGCCGTCTCGGCGATGATGCCCGCCGCCTTTTCCAGAGCCGACAGGGGGTGGGCTTCTTTGCGCAGATTTCCGAGCATTGCCAGGCGTTCAAAAAATCCGCGCAGGTCTTCCTGAAAGATGACCACCAGCACAAAAAGCAAAATAGCAAAAAAACCCTGAAGAACGATGACGGTCAGATAAAGCTGGAAAAAACGGGCGGCCAGATAAACGCCGCCCAGAAGAAAAATACCGATCAGGACAAAGCGTGACGCCCGGGTTTTAAACCACATCAAAAGCGCAAAGATCATCCCGGCGATAATCGCCATATCCAGGATATCCTGAACACGGATGCTTTTAATCACCGAAGCGGCGGAGCTGACAATATCCATAAGTATGGCTTACCGGCTTTCCAGAAATGAATACGGATCATATAACGAAATTCAGTAAAGCCTGTCAAGCAGGATTGATTTAAGCGTTCATTCGTATTCATCGAAAAATATTCAGACACAAGATCTGAAAAAAATGACACGGACTCTCCGCCTGACCTTTATTTGCTTTCCTGTGTTTCGTCTCCCGGGATGCTCTGATATTTTTCTTTCTGTTTTTCGTCTATGGTTTTCAACTTATCTTTGGTCGCTTGATATTGCTCTAAGGCCCGGTTGCCGGTGGCTTCGTCGATGACTTTATCTCCGCCGTCACATCCGTTTAAAAACCCAAAAGCCACAATCAAAATGATGCCCCCCGCAAAGATCTTCTTGATTCCGAGACACATGCTTACCTCTCCTGTTCCTTGAAGAATTCCTGGAGACGATACTGTATCAACCGCCGAGGTAGGCTTCCCTGACACGCGGATTTCCGATCAGTTCTTTGCCTGTCCCGGAAAGGACGATGCGGCCGGTCTCCAGAACATATCCTTGCTGCGCGATATGCAAAGACATATTGGCGTTTTGTTCGACCAGCAGAATGGTTTTCCCCGCCTGATTGATGTTGACAATGATCCTGAAAATTTCTCTGACCAGCACCGGCGATAGTCCCATGGACGGTTCGTCGAGCAGCAGCATTTGCGCGTCGGTCATGAGCGCGCGGCCGACAGCCAGCATCTGCTGTTCGCCGCCGGAGAGCATGCCGCCCAACTGCTTGCGTCGTTCGCGCAGGCGGGGGAACAGCTCAAAAATGTGTTCCAGATCGGCGGCGATTTTGGCTTTGTCTTTGCGCTGCCAGCAGGCCAGTTTGAGATTTTCCAGCACCGTGAGATTGCCGAAGATGCCGCGGCCTTCCGGCACATGGGCAAGCCCGAGGGCAACAATCTGATCGGCGGCAACGTTTTTCAAATCTTTTCCCGCATAGTTAATGCCGCCTGCATATGGAATCAGGCCGGAAATAGCCCGCAGGATGGACGATTTCCCCGCGCCGTTGGCGCCGATCAGCGTGACGATTTCTCCGCGCGCAACATCAAAAGAAATGTCATCCACAGCCTTGATACTGTCATAGGAGACACTCAAACCGGAAACAGACAGCAGGAGATCGGCACGGGTCATGAAGCAACCTCCACGCCCAGATAGGCTTCCATCACTTTGGGATTGGTCTGAATTTCGGAAGGCAGCCCCGCGGCGATAGTCGCGCCGAAATCCAGCACCACCAGGCGTTCGCAAATGCCCATGACCAGGCGCATCTGATGCTCGATCAAAATGATCGTGACACAAAACGTCTGACGAATCCAGCGGATGAATTCCATGAGCTGAATAATTTCGTTGGGGTTCATGCCGGCGGCCGGTTCGTCCAGCAAGAGCAGTTTGGGCCCGGTGGCCAGCGCCCGGGCAATCTCCAGACGGCGCTGCAAACCATAGGGCAGGTTTTTGGCTTTTTCGTTGGCGGATTCGTCGAGCTTGAAGATTGAAAGCAAGTCCAGCGCCCGGGTGGTGATGCGTTTTTCTTCGGCACGAAAACGGCCGATGTGCAGAAGCGCTTCAGCGGGCGAGTAGGCAATCTGGCCGTAGTGCGCGATGCGAACATTGTCCAGCACGGAGAGTTCCTTGAATAACCGGATATTCTGAAACGTTCGGGCAATGCCCAGTTTCGTGATTTGATGCGGTGTAAGGCCTACCAGTTCCCGCCCCTGCAGTTTGATACTGCCTTCGCTTGCCTGATAGACACCGGTGATCAGATTAAAGACGGTGGTCTTCCCTGCCCCGTTGGGGCCGATAACGCCGATAAGTTCATGCGGTTTGACCGTCAGATTGAAGTCGGACACCGCGCAAAGGCCTGCAAAGCGGTGCGTGACTTTGGATACTTCAAGGAGTGGCATCCGCGGCCTCCTTTTTCTTTTGCCGCCAGAGCTTCTCCGTCACCAGATCGCGAAGCGGCGTAAAGAGGCGCGCTTCCCTCATGCCCATAATGCCGCGCGGCCGGTAGATCATCAAAAGCACCAGCATGAGCGGCATGAGCACCATCCGCCAGATACCCATGGGGCGCAGGATTTCCAGCAGGATCGTGTAAATGACCGCGCCGATGATCGATCCGGAAATAGACGCGATCCCGCCCAGATAAACCATGATCAGAATATCGGTGGATTTGAGAATGTCGAACATGCGCGGGTTGATAAATTGCAGCGCGTGGGCGAACA
>CAZDYR010000412.1:0-899 GCA_964509625.1 uncultured Smithella sp.
CAGATAAATTGGCCAGCAGGGAAAGACCTATGTTTGTCGGCGATGTGCGGTGCGCAATGACGGCCGCTGGATGCTCCTGATAGTTATCCGGCGGCAGCCAATGGTCATCGGGTCCGGCAAACGTTTCGAAGAACGCCCAGGTTTTGCGGGCCATTTTTCTCAGGAAAATAATTTGCCCGTCTTTCAGTTTCATATTAGCTTCGGCAATGGGCTGACTGATCCACCAGGTTAGGACGGGCGATATAAACCATAGAACCAGGACGAATGAAGCAACGCTCAGAGCACCGGGTCTGTTCAACAGCAGGTAACCAAACAGCGTGGCGGAAAGCAAAGGCGCGATCCACATCGAACGCCAGGAGCCGGCAAGGCTATTACTGCCATGGCTGTTCTGGTGGTGGGAAGGATTCCACTCCAGGAGCCGCCTGTGTACAAAAAACATCCGCCACAGCGTACGAAAAATGGCATCCAGACTGAAATAAGCTTCATAGGGAAGACAAATCAACGTATACAACGTCTGAAAAAAGTGCCTTGCGGCCTGACGCAAGGCCGTGACAAAATGCTGTCGCCATAGAATATCTCCCGGTTTGCGAAAGACAGACAGCATGATTTCGCAAGCGGAAGGAATGAGAAGAATTCCAATCACCACGATCGTCCACAGCCAAACCGGAGACATGACGACCCACCCCATAATGAGCATCAGGGTCAGAGCCGCGGGAACCAGAGAACGCCTGAGGTTGTCAAAAATCTTCCACTGGGAAAGCCAGGATATTTTATTTTTTTGTCGTCCGCCACTGAAGGCCGGGACGACCGATCTCAGCCAACTGGCAATTTGCCAGTCTCCGCGGATCCAGCGATGCCTTCTGTTCACATCCATGCTCCGTCTCAATACAGCATGGATG
>CAZDYR010000412.1:909-2834 GCA_964509625.1 uncultured Smithella sp.
ATGCTGTATTGAGACGGATATTCCTCGTATAGCTGAACATCCGAGAGCAAACCCGATCGCGCATAGCAACCTTCGATCAGGTCGTGACTCAGAATCCGGTTTTCCGGAAGTCGGCCCGCAAGGGCCTTCTCAAACGCATCGACATCATAAATCCCTTTACCGATATAGGAACCTTCACCAAAGACATCCTGGTAGAGGTTGGAAACGACTCTGGTATAAGGATCAATGCCGGTTTCCCCTCCCCACAGACGCGCATACCAGGACTTGCCGTTGCCCGATAAACTCTCCGCGACACGCGGTTGAAGGATGCCATACCCGTCGCAAATACGCTGCCGGGCCTCATCATAACGCGGACGATTCAGGGGATGAGCCATCGCGCCCACAAATTGCTGCGCGGTATCGCGGGGAAGCTGCGTATCCGTATCCAGCGTAATGACGTACTTTACATTGGACAATATTTCGGGAACACCGACGATCAGGGAGAAGCCAACATTTGCGCCTGTCCGCAGAAAGGCGTTCAAGTCGGCTATCTTTCCACGCTTGCGCTCGTACCCCATCCAGAGTCGCTCATCCGGATTCCAAAGGCGCGGACGATGGAAGAGGAAGAAAGAGCCTCCTTTCAACCCTCTGTATTTATCATTGAGTTCTTCAATCCGCTTCCCGGCCAACCGCAATAACGCATCATCTTCGGGCAACGTTTCTTCATGGGCATCAAGGAAATCCGTCAGCAAACCGAAGTGCAGATTATTGTCCCGATTAGCCAAAAAACGGATTTCCAGCGATTCGACCAGATCGTCCACATTTTGCGCACTGGTCAGCATCGTCGGGATAACCACAAGCGTGCTCGATTCCGGCGGAATTTCCAGGGAAAAGTCCATCCGCGGCAGCGGATGCGGATACGCCAGAAGCGTCGCCAGCCAGTTGATGAGGCCGACGGCCAGACTGCTTGTACCCAGCATCAAAATAAGCGCAACCGGCAGAAGGATCCAGCCCTGCAGGCCGTCGGTTTTAACTTTCGTAAGTAAGCCAAAGGTGACGATGAGGGTGACCGCCATGATGGCTGTAAGATAAATGAACAAAGGGAATTTGCTGATATGACGGCGAATAAGTTCCGCGACCGGTTTGCGCATCTGAGCCCGATGTTCAAGCCGGGGCAATCCTTTGTCGATCAGATAAAATCCCACATGGGTTTCCCGATCACCATTTCTTTCTTTTGATGAGGCTTCCCTCGATAAATCGATGGCCAGGCGCGCTACATCGCTTTCAGACAGGGGGCTTCGTTTTGCTATCTTTTCGACGGCGTGGCGGTAATTGTCTCTCGTTGCAAAATCCATTTTAATATAGACGTCACCGGGATCTTCCCGCAGGATCTGTTCAACAACGCTCATGGTTTCCACAAACTCAGGCCAGTTCATGGACGTCAGAAACCTCAGACTGCCAATGCTGTTGCTGACGGATACCTGGTCGGCAGCCTGTTGCTGATTTTCGGTTCTAACCAAGTTTTCAATCGTTAAATGGGATTCGGAAAGCCGCTGCTCAATCCAGGTCAGCGGCAACGCCAAAGATGTGCTCTGCCCTTGCAAGCGCCGAGAAAATTCCGCAACAAACGAACTGGTCATCGGTTGATCGGACCGTGCCATATCTGCAATGACCAGAACAAGACTTTTAGGGTCGCTGCGGGCAATGTCGGTCATCTGATCAGCCCAATAATCGGCTCGCGCCCTGTCGGCGATACCCGCCATCATTCGCGTTCCGATGCGCCGCAGATTCTCAATCAGCGCCAGCCGCAGCATGATCGGAATAGCCCACAACTCGCCTAACTTCAGATGGGATAAGGTTTGATAGGCCGTAACAAAACTAATGAGGCTTTCCATGTCAACCCGGCCGTCACCGTGGGAGATGGCCTCGATTGCTATATCATAGAC
>CAZDYR010000413.1:0-2451 GCA_964509625.1 uncultured Smithella sp.
GTCCTGACATTGACAAGCACCAGCTCCGGTTTCAGACTTTCCGCAATTCTCATTGCCCCTCCTTGCAGATAATTGCACAAAATATTTGAACGGAGCGCCGTGGCGTGGGTTTTTTAATTCGGGCGCGGTATAGCCTGATACGATGTATCGGCCATGTGTTCAATATGACTTGGGTTGACGATCCGTACTTTTTACGAATCGCGGGGTACTCCAGTGAACCGGCTGATCAGCGGGACACCACTATTTTCATTGCGGTCAGCCTTTTATATCTCAGGCTGCCGGTTTGAGCCGCCATGGAAGCTCTGTCGCATCACAAGAGCGTTAGTAGTGGTTGACGACTAAAGGAATTACGTTTTGTTGGTAATCAGTATAAAAGATGCATTCTCCGATGTCAACCGTGAAATGGCATTTATCATGGTCCGTTGTCGCGATTTACTCGGTATTCCATCGTTAATTCATTGCTTTATACATTGAAGGCTCTGGATTGGTTTGCGCTGAATGACGTCTGAATTGACATAAATTATTAATCTATCTATAATGGCACCACTTCATCAAAGGCATGCCGGTGAAATGGATTTAGCTGCTGTCTATCATTCGGAATTTTTTAAAATCGTCTTTTTAACGCTGGTCATCTTTTTGGCCCGCATATGTGATGTGTCTCTCAGCACACTGCGTATTATCTATACGTCACGCGGTATCAAGTATCTGGCACCTTTCATCGGGTTTTTTGAAGTCCTGATCTGGCTTGTCGCCATGTCGCAGATTATCAGCAATCTGACCAATCCGATTCTTTACATCGCATATGCAGGAGGTTTTGCCACGGGGAATTTCATCGGCATCCTGATTGAAGAAAAGATGGCCATCGGAACAGTCGTTATTCGGATCATCACGCAAAGGGATGCGTCGTCCCTGATCGGTTTATTGAAGGAAAAAAGCTACGGCATCACGCATGTCGATGCGCAGGGTGCGATGGGCCCCGTGAAGATTATTTTTACCATTGTAAAGAGAAAAGATATTGATAAAGTGCTGAACCTTATCCGTAAACATAATCCGCTGGCTTTCTTCACCATTGAAGATGTACGTTCGGTCCGAGAGGGCGTTTTCCCCATCACCGCAAAAGATCACGGAGGAAAAAGAAAGATCAAGGTTCCGAGTATCACCCGGCTCAAGGTGATAAAAAGGATCAGAAAAGAAGTTGAGAAGTGAAGCTGGTTGATAAACGTTGTTAATCGGTTTCCTTTCCGGGAATGTCAATGAGACCATTTTGGGCAATCCGGTATTGCCCGTTTTCATATCGGTTCTGATAAGCTGCATAACGGATTCTACAGTTTATTGCGAATATCCTTCTCATCGGGCGCCTGATCGTCCAGAAGCGGTTCTTCAAGCAGGTGACGGGGCAGGAAGAACTTGTTGGCAATCAATGTCGGGATCACTGCGCTGGCGATAACCGCACCGACGATCAGCGAATACTGTGACTGTGTGATGATGTTGTGGGCCAAGCCGTAAAGCGCCGAGATGGTTCCAAAGGTAAGACCGGTGCTCATCAGAAGCGTATAGTACCACTTTTCTTTATGGTCTTCGCGGAAATGAAGGACGGCCGGGTAAAGGCCGAAAATTTTAGAGGCGACTTTTCCGCCGAGAAGCAGCAGAAACACCAGGGCCCCTGATATCAAAGCCGGGATCGAAACGAGCGCCCCGGCTCTCAGAAAATAAAGTGGAGTTAAAAAGCCCACGGTCAGGGTTCGTAAGCGCCTGACAAAATGGCCGTCCTGCTCCATGGTGCGTGCCAGAACCATTCCCAGTACATAGGCGGGCAAGACGGGTTCGCTTCCCGACCAGGCGGCCAGCACACCCATCGCCAGGAGAACAAAGATGATCCATTTGGCCCTTATGGCGGCTGTCTTGTAAGCGAATCGCCGGATGAGGTATTCGGTCATCGGCCGGAGAGTAAACATCAAAAAAATGGTGACGGCCATAAATATAACTGTTTTATACGTGAACGGCGCAAAGATCAGTCCCAGCGCGATGACCGTTCCCAGGTCGTTGACGAAACAGGCTCCCAGAATGCCCTTTCCGAATTCTGTTTTGTTAAATCCGTATTCCAGCATGACGGCATAGACAACCGCCATGGAGGTGGTGGATAAGGCTATGCCGCACAATAAACTTGCCTGCAGATTCCAGCCGATAAGATAATAAGCGATCAGAAAGCAACCGATAAACGGCGCGGAAAAGCCGATGATGCCGATGACGGAGACTTCTTTGATTTTGGTCTTCATCGCGTCGGGATTGAGCTCCGCGCCGGCAAGAAAGGTAAGGAGGATAGCGCCGACACCGGTGCAGAATTTCATCCAGTCGGCGTTGAGCGCCAGATGGTCGAAGTACCCGAGTCGGAGGGCGACGTAGCCGATGACGGCACCCACCATGATTTCCATGAGCGCGATCGATATTTTC
>CAZDYR010000413.1:2461-2833 GCA_964509625.1 uncultured Smithella sp.
GGTGGACACGACGGCGGCAAAAAACCAGATTGCCGCAACTAGATAAATTTTTTCCATGCGACGACTCCTTGTCTGAAATGTTGCAGGAGTCATCAGCGGCAAAGGCGGTTAAAGGTGAACTCCATCACCCGCGCGAAAAGAAGCAGGACTCTTCACGACATGATTTCCTAATCAAAATCAGACCAGGCTGTCAATACAATTTGACATCCCTGTGACATATTTCTCTGGCCTGCCACGGGGAAAAACATTCTTTGGCGCGATGGTTATGCGACCTGCTTGAAAACAAATCTGCCTGAGGTGCTCAATTCGTATCCAATCAACGAAAATAACAGACGGATGTAGAGGTATCTTCCTCCGAAAAAGGTTATTGTT
>CAZDYR010000414.1:0-2819 GCA_964509625.1 uncultured Smithella sp.
TCCCGCTGTTGGCCAATAAAGTTGCCGCAATCAATAAGATGAACGCGATCAATATGGTGAAATGACGTCTAAGATGCATTTTGCCCTCCGGCGGATTTATCTCTTATTTTCTTGAGGTATTCTCTGAATAACACGACAAAGACTCCGATAAACAGCGATACCATAAAGGCGACAATAACCATCTGCGCTCTTTTCGGCCTGCTTTTACGGTCTGGTGTCATAGGCGGATCCAATACCTTGAAAGCGAAACCTTCCTTGACTTCCGCCATCATCATGGTTTCAATTTTCTCCGCGATGAGGCTGTAGAGTTTTTGCTGAACCAGCGCGTCATTGGTCTGGAACAACTGCTTCTCCAGATATTCTTTGTTAACGATGGCAACGCGTTTGGCTTCAGAGCTCATGTGTTCATTCAGGGTAATGATGTAGTAATTAGCGATTTTAGCCGCCATTTCCGGATCGCGAAAGTCGGCTGAAACCGTGATAATGTCCTCTTTCAGGTTATAGTTGATCTTAACCAGCCGGTCGAGCGCGCGAATGCCGTCCCACGTATCGGGAACGCCCGGTTCTTTCTTGGGCGTTTTCGGATCGGCAGGCTTCAGTTTGGCAATGTAGGTTAGCGGGTTAAGGCTGATGCTCGGTTTTTTCCAGGCTTTCTTTTCCTGGTCCCACCGTTTGGGAAAGAGGATTGGAAGCAGCTGATATTTTTCGATGACTTCTTTTTTTAAAACATTTGATTCCAGAAGATTCACAATCTCTGTGGAGGATCCCGGGCTGGGCATGGCGATTCCGGCCATGCCGGCCAGTCCTCCAAATTGACCTGAAAGCAGAGATAATCTTGAACTGTATCGATCAGGCATGACCGGTTTGATGACTGCTTTTGCCGTGTAAATGTTGGTCATGAAAAGCGACAGGATAATGGTTGCCAATGTAAAACAACCAACAATCCAGCAGATGAGTTTTCTGCCCTTCCAAACGGTTCTTGCCAATTCGAGCAGGTCGATTTCATCTTCGTTCTCGTAAGCGATGGCGGTTGGTTCTGATTTTTTTTCTTCAGTCATGTCAACCTTTCCTGAAAATGTTTTTGATCCGCGCGGGTATTCTCCGAATATGTCCAACAATATTAAGAGATTGACTACAGACTACGGCTCTTCCTTTTTGACAGCTTTGCATAACATGAAGCCCGACGGGAATCAACCGAAAACCAGCCGGTTTGGTGGATAGGAAAAAGGCGAGGGGTAATAGGTTATGGGCTATGGGAAAGGATGAAAACTCAGAACCCCGACGCCGGCATATGACAATCCAAGATCCATTGCCCGAGCGACTTCCATGAGCGATTTCTTTACCTATCGCCTCTGGCCCATCGCCTCTGACCCATTCATTACCTGTTTCTAAAAAAACAAAGCCGCTTCCACACCCATAAAATGATTCCTCTGACGGGCATCCTGAACATTGTCGGCATTGTTTATGTCTTCATACGCGTACCGCAGGATGATGTTTGCATACGGGTTGATCCGGTAGCCTATCTCTCCGGAGTACTGATTTTTGATTTGCTTATGCGCCTCCGTTTTAATGCCGCTTCTCTCGCGGTCAAAGGCCAGTTTGTAAAAAAACTTATTAAAACTGTGCGACCACTCGATAAAAATATCGTCGGCGTCACCGCCCGCGTGATGCCCGAAGACACGGCCTTCGTAGCGCATAGGATACGAGGGATGGTTGTACCACGCATCGGGTACGCTTTCAGGCGACAGATTCGCGTATTCCCCGCGTAAAATTGCCCCTTCCAGCGTGAAGGGCTTGAAGAACGCCAGCCCGAAGATATAGGCTCTTCTGTTCGGCGGAATGCCGCTGTCTTCTCCGCCCCATTCACCGGTAAACTTGACGCCGTCAATGATGAAAAGATATTTTTTAAGCCTGGGGATGTTCACGGCAAAATCCATGACAAATTCCTGGTTGGTTTCATCAAAGTTGTCGCTCGGACGGCTGTAAAGTATCTTGAAGAGATGATCCGGCCTCAGGTGTTTTCTGTCGCGACGACCGGGGCCGCCGAACATGGCCAGTTGGGACACCCCCACCTCCAGAATCGGAAGAGGCTTCAGACCCAGACGCAGTCCGTACAGAAAGGGATTGGCAAGCTCCCCGCCCGTTCGTTCATCATGGAGCTGTGAAAAAATCAGGTTGAACTGCGCGGGCCCCAGATAGGAAAAAATCCACGGCAGAAGCACCGGTTCGGGATTGGACAGTTTGATCATGTCAAAAGGTTCGGCGTTGTTGGACATCAGAAGCGAGCCGTGATAGCTCGGACCCCACCAGAGCGAATCCCTGCCGACCTGAAGTTCCACGTTGAAAAGGGTCAGCTTGGCGTATCCTTTGTGCAGACGCACTTCCGTGCGATCAATGTTATTGTTGTTTTCCGTTCGCTCATTATAAATGAATGCGGGCTGCACAAAAACGGAAACAACCCGTCCCAGCCGGGCGTGCGACTGAAGTTGAACCAGGGCATTGTGGCCGTCGTTATAAGGGATGCCTTCCTTGTTGAAAACAGAAAACGGGCCGTCCAGATAATTGTAGGCAATGGAAAAGGATTCCACGGGCTTTAAAAACGTGCCGGTCGTGCTGTCGCGCGACCGTGCTTCGGCGATTTCCGCCTCGAAAAGTTTCGCGTAGCGCTCCCGGATGTCTCTGCAGGCCGCGGAGGGTGTTTTCATCGTGCCGCATTGATGAAGCGCCGCGACGAGCTGATTGCCGACTTCACTGCGGGTAAAAGGCCTGATGGAATAAAGATTGCTTCCGATAAGACCTTCCGCCGCCCACAATTCCAT
>CAZDYR010000415.1:0-1419 GCA_964509625.1 uncultured Smithella sp.
GGCCGGGGTCGTGGTGCCCCAGCGGCCCGGCCCCAGCAAAATGGTCGGCATCACTTCACGTCTGCCGATTTGCCTGTTTAATTTGCCGATCAGCCGGGCGACTTCATGTTTTTCGGGAAGATGCAGGCGCGCATAGCCCCGCGGATCAACATAGATAATGCGGGAGATGGCCTGATAGATGCTGCCGCCCATAAAATTGGCTTCCTGCCGGATCAGAATCTTTGATTTGCTGATTTTCTCCGGCAGCTCCACCCGGCTGTAATGGCCCTTGGTCTGGAACGGACGGCATTGCAGGAGGTTAATCTGAGGCTTGCCCTGCGCTTTGAAGTTAACCGTAAATTCAATATCCACCGGATAGCGGTAAACCTGCTCCAGCTTGCCCAGCATGTTGGACATCACTTTGGCAAACGGTGTGCTGGTGAGCAGCTCGTCGAAGGTCAGAATCCAGGTGTCTTTGGCCTGTTTGCCCATGGATTGCAGGTATTCGGCGGCGGCCAGATCACGCGTAGCGATCAGATCCAGATGGGTTTCGATGTCATCGGTCATCAGATCCGCCGCCGGAAGCGTTTGAAAATTATTTTCCTTCAGATTCAGAAGATCCACTTCGTTTTGCGAGAATCGCTTGATATCCTCCTGTTTGGTGTAAGGCTTCATGAGCGGAGCGTCCAGCGCGACAATGCGCGGATAATCATTTTCCACGCGATTGACCGCCCGGGTTCCCAGCCCGAAAACAATGCGCAGCATGCCGGCTTTAGGGTCCATGCCTTTCTGCCACACAAAGGTATTATAGGATAAACCGACACCGGCCAGATCGGGGAAGAAATAATGCTGACGATGGGAGCCGGAGACGCGCTGCACCAAAAGCGCCATTTGTTCGTCCTGCTGAGCCATGCCCCGCTGCTGCCGGTAGGTCAGAGCGTCCTCGTTCATGGTCGAAGCAAAAATTTTGCGCACGGCTTCCTCGAAATTCCGGTAGCGTTCTTCAGGCGTCCCCTGATTGGTGCAGAAATAGCTTTCGTACTTGCCGGCAAACGCGTTGCCGAAAGCGTCCTCCAGAAGCGAACTGGACCGCACGATGATCGGAGACTGACCGAAGTATTCCAGCATCAGCTGGAACTGCTCCTTGACTTCGTCGGGGAAGACACCGTGCAGCATCTTGTTTTTCAGTTCGCGGGCGACTTCAAAATAACCTTCATCCGTTTTCTGCGCCATCAAGAGCTTCCACCAGCCGTTTTGCACCATGTAGGAATAAAAAATATCCGAACCGATGTAAAATGAATCATGCAATTCCAGTTCGGCATTCCAGTCAAACGTCGGATCTTTGCGTAAAATGTTGCGCGCCAGCAGCATACCCACCGATTTCCCGCCGATAAACCCGGTGCCGATCAGCCGTTTCTTGATCTCAACCAGGTCTTCCAG
>CAZDYR010000415.1:1429-2815 GCA_964509625.1 uncultured Smithella sp.
TCTGCTTTTCTTCAACAGCATCCGGATCTTCCAGAATATTGTTGGCTTTGAGAAATATGCGGTCCCAGTAATCGAGGTTGCGCGCGCTGCTTGTGACGTTTTTGTCCGTCAGGTACGACAGGGTGCTCGCGGCATCCGCGCTGTTGAGGATCGGCACGAATTTATCGCCTTCCATGACATGCGGCAGGTACATGGTCGGCGAGTAGCGTTTCCAGGCTTTCAGGGGATGGACGCAGATTTTATTATTGTTGTTGTAGACGTCCAGGAGCACCTGTGTTGTTTCGCGAATCCGGGCCACCGTCTTGAAAGAGTGGCGGCCGCGCAGAATCGCGAAATAGGCGACGGTGTTCAATTCAAAAAGGTAGGGGCACGTAATGACGAAAAAATTACCGATCATCAGATCGGTCGCCCAGGCCATGAGCAGGTCGGACAGGCAGTCGAACACATAAAACACGTCCCGTCCCTCATCCCGGACAATATTGTGCACCTGTGTGGAAAAGGATTCAAAGCCCTTGTTGGCATTGAGTTTATAAACTTTGATCTGCTTGTTGGCTTCCAGCAAAGGGGGATGATTGGCAAAGCGCATATAAACGAGGCGATGATGGCACTCCAGAGCCTTTTTGACATAGGGATCGACAAATTTCTTATAGTCGTCCATATCATCAACCTGAAAGACGACATTATCGCCCATTTGCAGAAAATTGAGGATTTCATCCAGACCGTTCATTCCCGTGCTGACTCGTGCGTAAGGTGCCATATCCTTTTTTGTCCTTTTTTGTTCTTGCGTAAGAACAATTTTGTTCCGTGCTAAACGGTTTGCGTTCTTTTACTGTCAATTGCCTTTTGGGGGCCCGTTAATAAATCATCAATAAAATCAAATTATTAAATTTAGCATGCTTCCGATTCACAACCTTTGATCAACTTGAAAACAAGCTTTGTCGATCTTCCTGTTTATTGTTTAATCAATATATGTGCCAAAAGCCGCCCGGCTCATTTTTCTTTAACCGGAATTTTTTGAGCAGCTTTTCTCGCGGTACGCTTCATAAAATGCCAGGACAGAAATGTCCGATCACTCACTCTCAAAACGGCATTTAATCACCAACATTTTAGTCTGTGCTTGATACAAAACGAACAATTTTGTTCGATATTTAATGCCGGGCAAAATGATATTTTATTAAATATTTCAATATCTTATAATTGATATGCTTTTTTGGCATTCTCCTTGCGCTACTGAATGCTGAAAATAATTCGTCAAGGAGGTACAAATCATGAATTCAGGAGATACAGCATGGGTTTTGATGGCCAGCGCGTTGGTTCTTTTGATGACCATACCGGGACTGGCATTTTTCTACGGGGGATTGGTTCGCCGCAAGAACGTCCTCTCTA
>CAZDYR010000416.1:0-2813 GCA_964509625.1 uncultured Smithella sp.
AGAATCAGGCCGTTTCCGCCCTATAATCCGATTGGCGATGAAGAACAACAGGCCGTCGCCCGTGTGCTCAAAACCGGGCTCCTCTCCGACTTTCTCGGCCGGGCCGGTGATAAATTTCTCGGCGGAAAACAGGTCCGGGAACTGGAAGAGCGATGGGCCGATTATCATCAGGTCAGGCACGCGGTTTCCTTCAATTCAGCGACATCGGCGCTGATAGCGGCGATCGGCGCAAGCGGCGTTCTTCCCGGAGACGAAGTGATCGTCATCCCTTACAGCATGTGTATTTCGGCCACCGCGCCGCTTTTTTACGATGCGATTCCCATTTTCGCCGACCTGGAAAAAGATTTCTTCTGCATGGATCCGGAAAGCCTGTCTGCCAGGATCACCCCTCGGACAAAGGCCATTTTGACTGTCGACCTGTTCGGCCAGTCGTCGGATATGAAACGAATCGGCGCGATAGCGCAGGACAGGGGACTGAAGGTCATCTGTGATGCGGCCCATGTTCCCGGGTGCGAATACAACGGCGGGTACGCCGGAACCTTTGGAGACATCGGCGTCTACAGTCTAAATCAGCACAAGATCATCCACTGCGGAGAAGGCGGAATTGCGGTCACCAATGACGAAGACCTTGCGCTGAGACTTCAGCTGATCCGCAATCATGGCGAAGCCGCCGTGGGGGAAATGGGATGCCAAAACCTCACGAATATGCTGGGCGGTAATTTCCGGATGACGGAAGTCGAGGCGGCCATCGCCATTGAGCAGCTAAAAAAACTGCCTAAACTGCTCAGGCAGAGAATCGACCTGGCAAAATACCTAACGGAAAAACTATCCGGCATCGAATTTATCACGCCTCCCGCGATCCGGAAAGAGAGCCGTCATGTCTATTATCTTTATCCGCTGAAATATCATGAAGAGGCAACCGGAATTTCCCGCGAGAAGTATGTACAAAACGTCAACGATCTAGGCATTCCCCTGTACCGGCTGGCGGCCGGCTATATCAAACCTCTGTATATGGAACCTATTTTTGCAGACAAAGCAAAATTCAAGGGTGGATACCCATACTCGCTTATCCCGCCCGGCGCACAACCGGTCTATGCGGAAGGGATCTGCCCGGTCGCCGAGCGACTTTATCATAAAGAGATGATTGTCACATCCTACATCTACCCTCCCCTGACCCGGACCGATCTCGACGATATTGTCAGGGCGTTCATCAAAGGAGGAAGCTTGAAATGAGTCTGAACTATATCAAACAGCACAACATTGATATCCGAAACTTCATTGAAAAGTCCTTCGTCTTTGCGCGATCTCTAGCCGGGCAACCATTGAAGGAAAAAAACTGTCCCGTCTGCGGCGCCGGCGAAAGAACCTATTTCGGCGAAAGCAACGGATTGAAGTACTGGCGATGCAATGATTGCACGCTGCTTTACATGTCGCCGGCGGTATCGCCGGAAATGATGGTCGACGGGTTTCAGGGTCATGATGAACTGATGATGGAATACTTTCAAATCATGAGCAAATACAAAAGCAACATCCCGGAAAAACCTGATCCTCTCAAAGATATCAAGCTGGTTGACATATACAGGGAAAAGCAGTCCGGACGGCTTCTGGATGTGGGATGCGCCTTTGGTGATTTTCTGCACAAGGCCAAACATTTTTATGAGGTGGAAGGCGTGGAAGTCAATCCATACACTTCCGCCATCGCAGAAAAATCCTTTACGATTCATAAAAAGTTTCTATCGGAACTTCATCTGCCGCCCGTTTACGACATTGTGGTGCTTCATGAAATTCTTTACGGAACAGCCGATCCGATAGGACTGTTGCGCGACGTTGCCGCAGTGATGAAAGACGACGCCATTCTCTATATTCATTCCGGCAACTCCGACTCTTACGCGATGCAGCTGTTTCGGGAGAAAGTGAATCATCTGCACGTCTATACCATGTTGAACGTGTATAACCGCAAGTCTCTGGAAAGACTCGCCTCGCTTTCGGGTTTTCGCATCAGGAGTTTCAGAACAGAATGGTTGGATATTTATCTGACCGATCTCTTGCCTTTTCTGGATGACGACGAAAAGTTCATCCATAAAAAAAACATTCATATTGACAATTATGAACAGAAGCTTCATGCAGAAGATGCTTTTCATGCTTCGCTATCCATGAATCTGGGAGATAGAGGAAACTATCTCATCGCCATTCTTGAAAAACAACGGACCTAACGGAGAAGAAACGAATGAAGATACTTATCGTGAATTACGACAATCAAAGCGACTACAACATGGTGCCGGTTGGCGCATGCTATATTGCCGCTTTCCTGAGGAACAACGATTATCCGGACGTTACCTACTACAGTCAGGACATCTATCATTTTCCGGAGGAACATCTGACGCAATATCTGGATGAGAACGGCTTTGACGTCGTCGCCATGGGTTTTGTCGCCGGTTATTATCAGCACAGAAAAATCATCCGGATTTGCGAAGCCATCAACCGATCCAAAAAACGACCTTTCGTTGTTCTGGGCGGTCACGGTCCTACGCCCATACCGGCATTCTACATGGACGTCACCCAGGCCGATGCCGTCGTTCTTGGCGAAGGGGAGCTGCCTTTTCTCAACCTGATTCGGGCGCTGGATTCGAAAACACCGCTCGATGCCGTCAGGGGCATCGCCTATCGCAGCGGCCCGGATATCATCGTCAATGAGCGGGAAAAGCCTATTGCGGATCTCGACGCCGTTCCTTTCCCTTATTACGAAGCGTTACCCATGGAATACTATGTCAACAAAAAGCTTTATCACATGACCCCGATAGACAGGATGATTT
>CAZDYR010000417.1:0-2807 GCA_964509625.1 uncultured Smithella sp.
GCGCAAGAAAGTGAAGGAGCAGTAAAAAAACCCGGTTATGAGATACCGCATCCTCTTATTCATCATCTTGATCTGGCTGTCCGTGACCGTCGCGCCCTGCCCCGGCATGGCCGCTGAACCGTCACAACCCGCACCGGACACCGTGTTGTCCCAACCGCCAGTGCCCGCCGCTGACGGCAAGGTGCCTGAAAAACCGTCAGCGCCGCCCGCAGCCGCCGCGTCTGATGAGTATGATGATGACGAAGACGCTGATTACGAAGACGAACCTTTCGCGGAAGAAAGAGTAACGATAGCCGACCCCGTCGAACCTTTCAACAGGGCCATGAATTTTTTCAACGACAAGTTGTATTTCTGGGTTCTCAAACCGGCCGCTCAGGGATACAAAGCCGTCACCCCCGAGCCCGCCAGAATCAGCGTGAAAAATTTTTTTTCCAACATGGGATATCCGGCGCGTTTTTTAAGCTGCCTGCTCCAGACGGACTTTTCCGGGGCCGCCACGGAAACCGGCCGCTTCATGATCAACACGGTATGGGGCATCGGCGGGCTGATGGACCCCGCCGCGAGTGAAAATTTTCAACTTCAGAAGCAGAATACCGATTTGGGTCAAACGCTGGGGGTTTACGGTGTGGGACACGGCTTTTATATCGTCTGGCCGTTCTTTGGACCCTCCAGTCCGCGGGACACCGTCATTCTGGTCGGCGATTATTTTCTGTACCCCCCCTGGTACATCCAGCCCTGGTACGCCTCAACGGCGGTCACCGCCTTTGAATATCTCAACGCCACTTCGCTGAGGATCGGGGAATATGAATCGCTTGTCGGGGCCGCCATTGATCCTTATGTGGCGATGCGCAACGCTTACATCCAGTACCGCATGAAGAATGTCAAAGCGCGCAAGGAAAAGTCCCTGCTGTTTAAAGACCCGGCCGTGGAAACCCCCGAGGCCGATCCATCCAAACCGGAAAAGTAAATGCGTCAGAAAGGGGCCATCCTTACGAAACATTTTATCATCATATTTTTGTCGGCGCTTTTAATCCTGGCCGTCCACCCGGCGGCCGACGCGGGCGGCCTGTTCGGTCCGCCCCAAACCGTTTCCAGGACAGCCGGAGGGCTGAACACCGCCATCGGCTGTCAGTATCATGAAGACACTTACAAGCATCACATGAACCACGTCCTGAAGCAGAATCAGGTTTACTCTCAGGCGTCCTGGGGCTCGTCCGATATGTGGGAAATTTACGGGCGCATCGGCGCGGCGGATCTGAAAATGTCCGACGCGTTCAGCTCCGCCCGTCCTTCAACCGTGAACATTGGAAACGATCTTCATGAGTACTGGAGATTTTTCGGAACAATGGGCGCCAAGGGATTCTATCCGATCAACAGCATCTTCGGCGTCGGCGCTTTTATTCAGGGCAGCTACAATATCGGCAAGTACGCGGATGAGACAGCCGTCATCCGCAACGCGTCGTTTTTCGTCGCCGACCTGGAAATCAAAAATCTCTGGGACGTAAACTTCGGACTCGGTGTTCAGGCAACCGTTCCCTTCGGCATCAGGCTCTATGGCGGACCGTACCTTTACTATGCGGAGGCGGACGCGCGTCTCTCCGGCAATATTCCGGGCCTTCCTTTCGGCACTGAAAAGACCTTATTGAAAAACAAGTCGCTCGCCGGCGGATATTTCGGGATGGACATCCCCCTGATCCGAGGATTCCGGCTGAATATCGAAGGGCAATACACCAACCGGTTCTCTGTCGGATCGGCCATCACCTATACCTATTAAAGGATAACCTATGCGGCAAGCTAAAAAAACCGGAAAGCCATCCAAATTGACCATCGGCGTTCTTTACGGCGGCCGGTCCGGCGAACATAATGTCTCTCTGTGCTCGGCGGCATCCGTGGTTGAGGCGCTGGACAAATCCAAATACAACGTTGTAGCCATCGGCATCGACCGTGACGGACGATGGTACGTTCAACCCGAACCGGAAATTGTCGCCCACAAAGCTTTCGGCAAAATTCTGTCTTTAAAAAAACAGGGGTTGTGGCTGGTCAACCATTTTGAGAAAAAAAACAAACTGCACCTCTACAACATGGAAGCCGGCGGCGGGAAAGTTGTTGTCGATCTGGTCTTTCCCGTTCTGCATGGGACTTACGGCGAAGACGGGACCCTGCAGGGGCTTTTGGAACTGGCCATGGTTCCCTATGTGGGCGTTGATGTGGCCGGTTCCGCCGTCGGGATGGACAAGGATATCGCCAAGCGATTACTGAGGGAAGCCGGCATCCCGGTTGTCCCCTGGATCACGCTCGGCAGGCATGAATGGCGCGACCAGCCTGAAAAGATTATGCGCAGGATCGCAAAAGATCTAACCCTGCCGCTTTTTGTCAAGCCGCTTTGCACAGGGTCTTCCGTGGGGATCAGAAAGGTCAAGGCAAAAAATGAACTGGCGGATGCCATCGAATATGCGTTTCAATTCGACACGCGGATCATGGTTGAAACAGGCATCGACTGCCGTGAAATTGAATGCGCCGTTCTGGGAAACGATGAGCCGCAGGCTTCCATCCCGGGCGAAATTCTTCCCACGCATGAATTCTATTCCTATGAAGCGAAGTATCTTGATCCGGACGGCGCAAGGATGAACATCCCCGCGAAGATTTCCGCCAGGCTGTCCCGGACCATCCGCAATTGCGCCATCAAGGGTTTCCGGACGCTCAACTGCAATTCCATGGCGCGCGTGGATTTCTTTCTGGATCGAAAAACAAACAGGTTTTACTTAAACGAGATCAACACGCTTCCCGGCTTTACCAGCATCAGCATG
>CAZDYR010000418.1:0-2795 GCA_964509625.1 uncultured Smithella sp.
TCGGTGAAGAATTCGGCCTGCCGGCCGGCGCACTGGTCACGGGAAAACTTTACGGGTCGATGAAAAAAGCGGGCTTCGAAATCCTGGACAACAATTTCGCGGCGGATTTGACCATCATGGAAGAGGGCTCGGAATTCATTGCCCGCGCCCGCCATGCGGTTTTCAGCGAAAAGAGCGAACACGGCGGAGAGATTGGCCCGCTGCCTCAGTTCACCTCCTGTTGCCCGTCCTGGGTCCGGCTTGTCGAAACCAAATACCCGGCATTGATTCCTAATCTTTCTTCAGCAAAATCTCCTCAACAGATGGCGGGAACGGTCGCCAAAACCTATGGCACAAAAGTTTGGGGAAAACCCGCCGAAAAGATTTACACAGTCGGGATCATGCCCTGTACCGCGAAAAAATTAGAAGCCTCGCGCCCGGAATTCATCAATGCTTATGAATACAACAAGAAGAACAACACCGCGACGGCCAGCAAGGCCTATCCGGATGTCGATACCGTTCTCACCACCCGCGACTTGTCCCGTCTTTTGAAAAAGCTCAAGATCGATCTGTCCAAAGAAAAAGAAGTTGAAGGCGGCACGCTGCTGGCCGATTACACGGGCGCCGGCACGATTTTCGGCAACACGGGCGGCGTGATGGAAGCGGCTGTTCGCACGGCATACGCCGTTTTAACCGGCACGGAGTTAAAACCGCTGGAATTCAAACCCATACGGGGCCTGAAAGGCGTCAAAAGCGCATCCGTTACGATTAAAGACATCAAATACAATAAAGAAGTCACCATCAACCTTGCCGTCGTGCACAATATAGCGGAAAATATCAAACCGGTCATTGATGAGGTGCTGGCAGGCCGGTCACCGTATCATTTCATTGAAGTGATGAACTGTCCGGGTGGGTGTATCAACGGCGGCGGGCAACCGATTTACGGCAATGGTTCTTCCTGGCTGGGCGCTATCCGCCCCTGGTTTGCATGGAAATAATATCACGAAAAGGAGTGAATGATATGGAAAAACAAAGTTATCAATATATCGAAAACCCGCTGCATGTGTCACGCCGGGAATTTATAACCATCGGCGGCATTGTTGTGGCCTTTCTGGCTCTGCCTGCCGTCTGGATTAAAACGGTTACTTCATCGAGCAATAACTACATCAAGGCGCGGACAAAGGGTTTGTATCAGGATGATGAAAAATCCGCAATCCGCGTCAGTCATGCCAACAAATCCGTGACCCGTTATTACAAGGAATTCGGCGGCGAACCTTTAGGACATTTATCCCACGAGTTACTGCACACCCAGTACATCAATCGAACGAAAGGTCTTTCCTAGAAGGAGGTTAACTCATGCATCGTGATAAAACAATTTTAAAACATCCCTTGAGTGTTAGAATGTTTCATTATCTTTTGATTCTCAGTTTTTTACCCCTGGCCATCACCGGGGTGATCCTGTATTTTAAACCGCTCAGTGAAAGCGCCATGAATCTTACCATGCAAATTCACGTCGCCGCCGGCGTTGTCTTAACATTCGACGCGGTCGCCTTTTTCTTAATCGGCTTCAATCGCGTTGTTCTTTTCATCAAAAGAATCTTTTATTTTTCAATGAACGACATCAAATGGTTTGCCGTCCTGGGCGGTTATCCGCAAAAAATTCTTCTGAGAAAGAAAGTTGCCGTGCCGCCGATGGGGAAATATAACTCGGGGCAAAAGCTCTTCGGCATCTGCGTTTTAATCGGGGGAACCGTTTTAATTTTTTCCGGCTGGGTTCTGTGGGCCTTTCCGCATCTTGCGCCCCGAGAAGCCGTGGCGATGATGGGAATGCTGCATACCTTCTTTGCCTGGCTTTTAACTCTGTTTCTTCTGGTACATCTTTTTCTGGGAATTTACATGTTTGATGATTTCAAATCCATGATCCTGCACGGAAAAATCCCTTACGAGGAAGCCAGGGAAATGTCGCCTGAGTGGGTGGAGAAAGAAATTATTTCCATTTCCAAGAATCAATGTTGACAAACAGCGGAGGGGAAGGATAAGATTATGACCAGTTAAATATTTGCCTGAGAGGGAGGAAATTTCTGATCTTAAGGGAAGTTTGAAGTCTTGTGAAATACAAAGGTTTGATTCTTCCCGGATCAAACCTTTTTTAATGAAACTCCAACTGTGCAAGCGAAGCGCAGCAGAGTTGGTTAGTTGAATTATCCTCGTAGTGAAGCGGAGGGGATGAAAAATGGACAAACGCATCGGCACGATTACCATCATTATTACCGACAGAGCCAAACAGGCACAGAAGGTAAATCAGATTCTTTGTGATTTCGGCGAAATAATCATCGGACGGATGGGGTTGCCTTACGCGCCCGGTAATTTGCATATCATCGCGCTGATCGTCCACGCCACAACTGATGAGATCGGCGCGCTGACTGGAAAGCTGGGCATTCTGCCAGGCGTTTCCGTCAAGGCGTCTCTGACGAAAGTGTAACCTGCATTTTAAGGACATTAAGGACATGATAAAAGATTTTATTGACGATAACCATATTGAAAACATTCTGAACCAGGCGAAAAATCCCGACGCACTGCACGTTCGCGAAATCATCGACAAAGCTCATGAACTCAAGGGCCTAACACCCCAAGAGGTCGCTGTGCTCCTCCAGACGGAAGATAACGATCTGATCGGCCTGATCCTTCAGGCTGCACATAAGATTAAACGGGACATCTACGGCAATCGCCTTGTTTTGTTCGCACCGCTTTACGTGGCCAATCACTGCTCCAACAACTGCCTGTATTGCGGCTTCCGGCGCGACAACAAAGAACTC
>CAZDYR010000419.1:0-2791 GCA_964509625.1 uncultured Smithella sp.
CCGGCGTCTTTTGCGGAAAGGACGGGCTTGCCGGAAAGCGGCCAGGCAATGGCGAGATCCGGATCATTCCAGACAATCGTGCGTTCATGCTGCGGCGCCCAGTAGTCCGTCGTTTTATAGAGGACATCAGCCGAATCGGACAGCACCAGGAAGCCGTGGGCAAACCCTTCCGGAATCCATAATTGACGATGATTGTCCGAGGAAAGTTCCACGCCCACCCACTTCCCGAACGTGGCCGACGGCCGGCGAAGGTCCACGGCCACGTCAAAGATTCCGCCCTGAAGCACACGGATCAGCTTTCCCTGAGGCTGCCGGATCTGGTAATGAAGACCGCGCAGGACATTCTTTTCAGAATGAGACTGATTGTCCTGCACAAAAGTAGTGTTCAACCCGGTTCTGTCGACCCAGGCTCTCTGATTGAAGCTTTCAAAGAAAAAACCCCGGGCGTCGCCGAACACGGCGGGTTCAACGATGAGCACATCGGGAATGTCTGTTTTAATGATATTCATGGAAAACCTTTTCCCGGACGATGCGCTCCAGATAATCCCGGTACGATGACCTGGGCGTCTCTTCAATCACCCGATGCATTTTCTTTACGTCAATATACCCCATGCGAAAGGCGATCTCCTCCAGGCAGGCAATCTTCAGCCCCTGGCGGGCTTCCAGCGTGCCGATAAAATGGCTGGCCTCCAAAAGACTGGTGTGCGTCCCCGTATCGAGCCAGGCGATGCCTCTTCCCAGGGGAACCACATGCAGCTTCCCCCGGCGGAGGTATTCCATGTTAACGTCGGTAATTTCCAGCTCGCCCCGGGCCGAGGGCTTCATGGTTTTAGCAATCCGGGTGATGTCGGCGTCATAAAAATACAGGCCGGGAACGGCATAATTGGATTTTGGGTTTTTGGGTTTTTCTTCAATGCTCAGCGCCCTGCCGTCAATGTCAAACTCGACCACGCCGTAGCGTTCCGGGTCGTTGACATAGTAGCCGAAGATGACCGCTCCGCCCCGGAAATCCGTCACGATCTGATAAAGATCCATCTTGCCGTAAAAGATGTTGTCTCCCAGAATGAGACAGACGGCTTCGCCGCCAATAAAGTCTTCACCGACCAGAAAGGCCTGGGCAATCCCCTTGGGCTCGGGCTGTACTTTGTAAGAGAGCTTGATCCCCCAGCGGCCGCCGTCCCCCAAGAGGGCTTCAAAACGCGGCGTGTCCTGCGGCGTGGAAATAACCAGGATGTCCCGGATGCCCGCGGACATCAGCGTCGCCAGAGGGTAATAAATCATGGGCTTGTCGTAAACCGGCTGCAGCTGCTTGCTGGCCACCAGGGTGAGCGGATAGAGCCGGCTTCCCGCGCCGCCTGCCAGAATGATCCCTTTTTTGATGCTTGTCATACTTTCCTCCGGAAACTTAGTGGACAGTGAATGGTTGATGGTGCATGGCAGACAATAAAGCTATCCGCTACTCACTATCTATTGCCGTACATTTTCTCATAATAATCCCTATAGCTCCCGTCCGTCACGGAGGCGATCCAGGAGGGGTGCTCCAGGTACCAGTCAACCGTCTTTTGCATGCCCTCGTCAAAGGTCACTTGCGGAGACCAGCCCAGATCGGTCCGGATCTTGGCGGCGTCAATGGCGTAGCGGCGGTCGTGGCCGGCCCGGTCCTTGACGTAGGTGACCAGAGACCGTCTTTTCTTCCGGCCGGGCAAAAGCCCCCTTTTTTCGTCCAGCAGGTCACAAATGGTATGGACAATTTCAATATTCTGCTTCTCGCTGTTGCCGCCAATATTGTAGGTTTCGCCGGTCTTTCCTTTACGCAAAACCGTCAGAATGGCCTGGCAGTGATCGATCACATACAGCCAGTCCCGGACATTCTTCCCGTCGCCATACACCGGCAGGGGTTTCCCCTGCAGGGCGTTGTTGATCACCAGAGGAATGAGTTTTTCCGGAAACTGGTACGGCCCGTAATTGTTGGAGCAGTTGGTGATGAGCGTCGGCAGTCCGTAGGTGTGGAAATAGGCGCTGACCAGATGGTCCGAAGACGCCTTGCTGGCGGAATAGGGCGACCGGGGATCGTAAGGCGTGGTCTCTTGGAAATATCCCGTGTCGCCCAGGGACCCGTAGACCTCATCGGTGCTCACATGAAGAAAACGATATCCTTTGCCGCCTTCGTCCGGAGGCATAAGCCAGGACTCCCGGGCGGCTTGAAGCAGGTTGAAGGTCCCGAAGATGTTGGTGCGGACAAATTCGGCGGGGCCCGTGATGCTGCGGTCCACATGGGACTCGGCGGCGAAATGGACAACGGTGTCGATGCGCTCTTCGGTGAAAAGTCTGCGCACAAGCTCCGGATCGCAGATGTCGCCCTTTACAAAGCGGTACCTCGGGTTTTGGTCCACATCGGTCAAATTGCCGGGATGGCCGGCGTACGTCAGCTTGTCCAGATTGACAATCCGGCTCTCCGGCAAAGCTTCAAGAACATGGCGGACAAAATTCGACCCGATAAATCCGCATCCGCCGGTAATTAAAATATGCTGCACGATCTCTCTCCTGGATTGATTTAAAGAACGCTCTCACTTTCCTGGATGGTATACTCAGGAACAATGTCTTTCAGTTTCCTTTTAATGCCTTTTGAGTCATATCGCATTGCCACCTTCACCAGGTCGTCAATTTCCCGATACAGATAGTCTCTTGCCTCCCGTACGTTTTCAGAGCTATTAAATAACTGATTGGAACGCAGAACCATGACTTTTTTATGGCCGGTGGGCAAAATATCCTCTCCCACCGTGATCAATTC
>CAZDYR010000420.1:0-1629 GCA_964509625.1 uncultured Smithella sp.
GTTTGCCGGTTTACTTGTCCCCTTTTCGGGCGTGGCAGGACACAAAATAACGTGACGGCTCGTCCTGCTTTTCGTCGGCCGGAAACCGATATTCATATTTGTGTTTGCGGGAGGAGACCAGAAAGTCATAGATCGCGTGTTTGGAATTATTACAGAACACGGGATTCTTGTCGACGAAGCCAAAAAAGCGCCTCTGGGAATCGACATGAAGCGCGGATACGGTGCTGACGGTGCCGTCCAGATACGTTTCGTTCAGTTCGATCAAATGTTTTGCAATCTTTTGCTGATCCATGGCATGCCCTCCATTTTATGGTTTCAGGGTCTCTAATGTCATGTTTTCAAAACACCTATCTTTCTTCGCCGCGTGTATCTAAAAAAAATGAATCAACGAAACGGTGACGATCATTAAGTATATCGGTTCAAATCATGCTAAACCCTAATCATTTTAGTTGACTGCAAACGATATGCCATCGGGGCGAAACAAAAATTAATTAATAATAATCAACATATATCTGATTGCACAAAATATTTCAATGCTAAAAGATCAAAAAAGTGACGCTAAGCTGTCAATTATTTATCGGAAAATTAAACGAGCAAGGCAAAACGCCGTCAGCGGGGGCAAGATCAGGTTTGCCCCGGTAGCGCAGGATATGCCTATGGGCGGCGCGGGATCCTGCACAAGGCGGGGCAAAACGGGTTTTCCGACGGCGAGCGTGATGAGGCCCCGGCCGGCATCCCCGTTTAATCGATTGCCGTTCATGAGCGGACACTTTCTTGGCCAGTCCGTCTGCGGCCTACTCTCCCGAGTGCCGGCGCGCAACCGCTTTGCCGCGTTCTTCGTCAATGAAAAAGACGATGATCATCGCGATAAAGAAAAAAAATGAACAGACCAGAACCGCCTTTTGCAGTCCCAGAATCGCCTGCAGGACTCCCAGACCCATGAGGCCCGTGATGGCTGACAGACGGCCGGTGAGACTCCACAGGCCGAAGAATTCGCCGGCTTTGGTATCCGGCGAGAAAAGCCCCACCATGGCGCGGCAGGCGGATTGGGTTGAACCCAGCCCCAAGCCCGCTATCGATCCGATGACCAGGAAAATGTGCTCCTGTTTGAAAGATGTTCCAAGAAGGCCGTTTGTAAAATCCGTCACGGAAGCGACGCCATAGATCAGGCTGACGGCGATCACCCACAGAAGAAGCGTCACCATGAAGGTTCGCTTGGCCCGCCATTTGTCCTGGAGCACGCCGAAAAGAAAGGCGCCTCCCGCCGCCGTGAACTGTGTGATGACAAACATGAGAATCTGAGTCGTGGCCGACCATTTGACCACCTGGTCTCCGTAGATGAAGGCGAAGGCGATCACAATGGAGAGGCCCGCATAGGCGAAAAAGAAAGAGGCCAGAAGAATCGTCAGGTCCTTGTAGTCCCGGATATCGGAAACGGTCTTTTTTAATCGTTTACGGCCGACCGAAAAGTAGCTTTCCCCCGCCGGAAGCGCCCGGGGGATCGCGCGCTCCCTGACCCACAGAAACGTCGGAATCGAAGCGACAAGGAAAAAAAGACCGGTGGCCGGCCCCACCAGGCGCAGATTGGAAAAATTGTTGATCGTGTAAACGCCCGCCCCCAGACCGAAG
>CAZDYR010000420.1:1639-2787 GCA_964509625.1 uncultured Smithella sp.
GTCCCCAGGCATACCCGGAAATCTTTCCCAGATCCTGAGGCGGTCCCAGTCCCGGAAGAAAGCTGGAGACAAAAGCCTCGCTGTAGGAAAAACCGACATTGGATAGAATAATGAGCGCCATTCCTAAAATGACGCCGCCCGGCTCGACAAAGTAAAGAGCCGCGGTCGCCAGCACGGTGAGCAGGCAGCTGGCGAAGAGAAATTTCTTTTTTGAGGCGGTGTAGTCCATGATGGCGCCCAGAATCGGGGCGGTGCACAGCACGATCAGGTAGCTGATGGACAGGGAGGTGCTCCACAGGAGATTTCCCAGACGGTATTCCGGGCCGTCGGCGACAATGAGCCGGGGAAAGATAATGCAGAAGACAACCGTGATGATGACCGTCGTGTAGGATGAGTTGGCAAAGTCGAACATGGCCCAGCCGAACAATTCCCGGCGTGAGGCTCTTTTTGTTTCCGTCATGGAGGACCCCTTATTCGTTTTTATGAAACGCCGCCATCTCTGCGCTCAGGAGCGTTGCGGCCGGTTGACGGGTCGCAGCCCGGAGTGAAAACCGGAAAAGGTGAAAGACCTGAAGCCCATGCGGTGTTGTTTGGGGATGAAAGATGCAGGGACTGGTTGGATTCTAATGACGCCCGCATCAGGTGTCAAGCATGACCTTCCGGTTGTCACGGCGCGTTTTTTCGTGGCCTCGTCATTTTCGCGTTCGCCGGAAAAAATTCCCCATCAAGCCTTTTTTATCCACTTGCCCAAAAGGGGCTTTTCCGTTTCGGCCCACTGGCCCGAGAAGCGGATTTTCAAAAAGGCGGCGAAGAGCTCGTCCATTGTTTTGACGGCGTTTTCAATGACGTAAATGCGTTCCAGAAGAGCGGCGGACGGATCTTCCGGTTCCTGCCGCCAGTCCGCCTGCGGCATTTTCAGCGACTGGAAATAAAACGTATCGGCCTTGAAATTGAACTCCCACTCGTTTTGGTCGCGGTGGAGCTTGATGCAGGTTTCTTTCACTTTTTTGCCCTGCCGGACGGCTTCCTTGCCTTCGGTCAGTTCGGCGTGCAGCCCGGAGCAGACAACGCCCTGGGAGTATTCTCCCTCGCCCGCTTCCAGCGCGATGCGCTTAAGCAGGTGGAGTTCGATCTCTTCGGTTTTGCCC
>CAZDYR010000421.1:0-2785 GCA_964509625.1 uncultured Smithella sp.
CCATATTCCGAATCTGCCGGCGGGATTTCTGCAAAGCATCGGCGAGAAAACCCTGAAAGTACCGGTGGTGCATGCCAAAATCTTCGGCTGGTATGACAACGAATACGGCAGCTACACGAACCGGATGGGCGATTTAACCGTCTATATTCACAAAAATATTCAATAAGCACCTGACAAACCGCCCCCCGTTTTCCGTCCCTGGAAAACGGGGGGCCTGAATTGATCAGTTTCAGAACAGACGGCTGTTTCTCGATTCACGCCAAGGGTTAGCTGCTTTTGTCTCCAAAGCACCTGCGCATGCTTTCCCGTCAATCAACCATCTCGCAGCAAGCTGCGGAGAATTAAGACTCGTCCCGCTTAAGCGGGATTAAACAAAAGAAGGGGTGTTTGACCATGCCCGGGAAAATGGAATTGGAAACCATAAAAATCAATCAAGCCAGACTTCAGGAACAATTAAACAAAGCCATCAGCGAAAAAAAGACCCTGCAGATTCAATTTTCTACCACAACCAAGCAGGTTCGTGAGCTCAATGAGTTCATCCAGATCATGCTGACGCTGTCGCCTTTCGGCACATGCATTATCCAGAAGGATAAAATAATCTTTGCCAACAAAACCTTCACCGAAGTTTTCGGGATTACGCCAAGACAAATAAGAGACCTGTCCCCCTGGGATATGATTTTCGAAGAGGATCGCGAACTCGTCAGAAAAAACGTGGATGCCATATTCAAAGGAGAGGCACAGTCTTTTTTCATGTTTCGCGTGCTGACGAAAGAGGAGAAAATAAAATGGATTCTGGGG
Source organism: uncultured Smithella sp. (assembly GCA_964509625.1). GTDB lineage: Bacteria > Desulfobacterota > Syntrophia > Syntrophales > Smithellaceae > UBA8904. Next base: position 799 of record CAZDYR010000421.1, read on the forward strand.
TCGGTCGCTCTCATCCATATGAATGAAAAGCAGGCCGTGCTGGGCAATTTCGTCGACCTGACCGAAGGACGGGTCATGCAACTGGCCTATAACGATCCGCTGACCGGATTGCCCAACAGAAAACTGATGATGGACCGTCTGGAACAGGCCATTGTTTCGGCCAAAAGAAGAGACGACCAGGTGGCCCTGCTGTTCCTTGACCTGGATGACTTCAAGAAAGTCAATGACACCCATGGTCATAAGATTGGAGATCTGCTGCTCATTGAAATTGCCAACAAACTCAAGGAAGTTGTCCGGCGGGAAAATGATACGATCGCCCGGATCGGCGGAGATGAGTTTTTTATTCTTCTGACGGACATATCGCAAAGAAGCCAGATCGAAACCGTGATCGATCATCTTTTTGCAAATTTCGCCAAACCGCTGTCTATCGGCTCGCCGCCTTTAAAGTTTAAAGTGAATTTCAGCATCGGCATTGCGCTTTATCCGGACCATGGCGAAAACTCGGATACCCTGATCAACCACGCGGACATGGCCATGTATCAAATTAAAAAAACCAGAAAGAAAAACCATTATTGTTTCTTCGAGCCCTGATGACTTATTCCATTTCCAAATCAAGATGATACCGCGGCGGCTAGGAGGAGGCGACGAGACGTATTATACACGCGTGACCTTTAGGTTATACGTTGAGGAAGCCGACGACAACGCCAACAAAGGTAGCGCTTGATCTGGAAATGGAATTAAAGGGTGATGGAGTAATACTTATCCGTCTCCCGCTCATGCTTTCCTAAAAAGAGATCTCCGCTCCAGCCGTCGATGCAGATAAAATCTCCTGTCCGGATGGTGTGCTTATCCAGGGTGGCATAGCCTTCCGTTTCATAGACTTTGAGCTTGTTGAGCCCTACCACCCCGACCTTGCCCAGCTGCGGGATGGTCACGGCGGCATGCGATGTCGCGCCGCCCTTGGCCGTCAGGAGCCCCTCCACCTGCAGCAGAACACCGACATCGTCAGGAACCGTGTCGGGACGCACGAGGATGAGCGGTGTTTTGGGCTCCGTCTTGCGGTAACGCTTAATGTCGTTCTCGGAATAAACCGCCCGGCCGCAAAGGGCGCCGCCGCTCACGCCGATCCCGGTGCCCAGCATGGCCGAGCGCAGCATGGCCGTGTCCTTAAACCGCCGCAGACTTTTTGTTTTGGTTTGATCCATGTCACGCGTTTGCAGCAAATATAACTGTTCTTTTTGAGGTCCTTCAAACGTAAACTCAATTTCCTGGTGATTGAAGCCCTTTTCATAAATCATAATTTCCGCTATTTTGACGAGTTCGGCATAAATAGCCGGGAACGTGGCCTCCAGTGAAATGTCCGTGTTGCGATGTTCGGCAAGCCGCTGACGCTCCGAAATGGGATACGTTTCGACCAGGCCGGAAACAATGTCGTCGCCCTGAACACCGAAGATAAAATCGCCGTAAAGCGTCACGTCGGATGAAAGGCTTTTCGGATCACGCGTAAAGATCACGCCGGAGCCGGACCGTTCATGGAAATTGCCGAAAACCATCGCCTGCACGATGACGGCGGTTCCCCACTCGTCCGACAAATGCATTTGATGACGGTAAATTCTGGCCTGTTCGGAATGCCACGAATCAAAAACATGCAAAATGGCCTGCCGGAGCTGCCGCATCGGATCATCCGCCAGCGGGAGACCGCTGTCCAGGATTCCTTTTTTATAGGCCAGGGCGATTTGCTTCATCAAATCCGGCGGAAATTGAATTTTTCTTTCCACACCGTGCTTCAGTTTGAAATGGTCGATGATGGCGTCGAAGAAATCGCGGCTCAGACCCTGGAACATTCCCCAGGTCTGGAGGAAGCGACGATAGGAATCCCAGGCCGCCCACTGGAAATCTTTCTTCGCACCCAGGCTTTCCGCGATGGACGCGTTGATCCCCACATTCAAAAATGACCGCATCATGCCCGGCAGAGAGACGGTGGCAC
>CAZDYR010000422.1:0-2781 GCA_964509625.1 uncultured Smithella sp.
GCAATTTGCTGATTTCGGATATTCTCATCCGTTTTGCCGAGCAGATTCCTTACGCCTTTGTCGTGGTCTGGTGCATCAAATACAACGGCATCACCGCCACGCAGTTCGGGGTGCTCACCGCTATTGAAATGCTCACCGCCGTTTTGGTCTACATTCCTGTTGCCTGGCTGGCCGATCGGTCTACAAAAAAGCCGTTTGTTGTCATCACCTTCTTCCACTTCACGTTGTTTCCGTTGATTATTTTATTGTCGCACAGTTTCTGGATGATGGTGCTGGCGTTTGTCATCCGGGGACTAAAAGAATTCGGAGAGCCCACGCGCAAAGCGCTGATTATGGATCTGGCGCCGGAAGGGAAAAAAGCGGGTATGTTCGGACTCTATTATCTGAGCCGGGATGTCATTGTCTCAGCAGCGGCCTTCGGCGGCGCGTTTTTGTGGGAAATATCGCCACAGGTTAATTTTCTGATAGCCTTTGCCTGCGGCCTTGCGGGTACAATTTACTTCTGGATTTTCGGTAAGGATTTAGGAAGGCCTGCCTGACGGGCAGATTTCTGGCTGCATGTAGGAAAAAGGTTCAGTGGTTCACGGTTCACGGTTCAACGGTTCAGCGGTTAGGGGGTTAGTTTGCTGGTTTCATACTTTTTGAGGTAGTTGATGAATCCACGGATGGCTGCGCGTGCGCGTCTGGCCTGTTCGTATGCATCCTGAAATTCAGACATGGATATGTATGCCTCATCCAAAGCGACATAGAGTTCGCTTTGAACTTCAGTGCAGGACCGCTTCGCGTAACGTAAAAATCTTACAAATTCTGCGTTGGTCTCCGAGTCGAAACCTTCAGCAATGTTATGCATGGCTGACCCGGCTGCTTCCTGTATCTGCCTTTTGAGTCCATAGTCATGCGCAAACGCGGGCATCTTTGTCAGATGATACACAGACCTGGTTAATTCGCGAGCCAGTTGCCATGCCTCAATATCTTCAAAGCGTTCAATCTTCATCGACCAACCTTTTAACCGTTGAACCGTGAACCGTGAACTATTGAACCCCTGAACCATCTAAGATCTGTTTTTTATCTTCTCGATATTAGCGGCGGCCTGCCTGAGCAACTCGGCAATCTCGGCCTGCTGGGAATCCGACAGAGATTGAAATTTCCCCATTTTGTCGCCCACATCTTCCAGTTTTGTTTTCAGATCATCAAAAAGCGGTGACAGGTTGACCTGCCGGGCCGCTGAAACGGGCGCCTTGATTTCTTCGATGGGTTTGCCGGGCTTCAGCAGGATTTCTTCCAGGTATTCCGGTATGGTCACGGTCAGGCCGAATTTTTCCCGGATAAGGCCTGCCAGATGCTCCTGCGCGGAAACTTCTCCGTGCACCAGAAAGACCTGCATGCCTTTGCTCTGAAAATTCTTGAGCCAGCCCAGAAGCTGGTCCTGTCCGGCATGCGCGGAGAAACCGTTAATGGTAAACACTTTGGCCGCAATGGCCACGTCTTCGTTAAAGATGCGGATTTTTTTCGCGCCTTCAACGATTCTGCGGCCCGGCGTACCTTCCGCCTGGAAGCCGACAAAAACCACGCTGGCCCCCGGCCGCCATAAATTATGCCTTAGATGATGCTTGATGCGTCCCGCGTTGCACATGCCGCTTGCGGAAATCACAATGGCCGGTTCCTGCGTTTCGTTGATCCGGATGGACTCTTCGGTTGACGTGGACAGCTTCAGATTGGGCAGCCTGAGGGGGTCTTCTCCGTTTTTCAGCAGGGTCTGCGTTTCGCCGTCAAGATAGGCATGGTAGCGGCGGAAAATTTCCGTGGCTTTGATGGCCAGCGGGCTGTCCAGATAAACCGGCATGTCCTTGGGCAGTTTGCCGTCACGCGAGAGAAGATGAAGTGAATAAAGTATTTCCTGCGTTCTTTCCACGGCAAAAGCGGGAATAACCACTTTTTCTTTGTTCCGGTAGCTGTAGGCAATCGCTTCGGCGAGTTCCTCCAGACTTTCCTGTTCGCCTTTATGGTTGCGGTTGCCGTAGGTCGATTCCATGAAAAGGAAATCGCCCTGGTGAACTGAACTGGGATCTTTCATTAAAAGCTGATCGGGACGGCCGATGTCGCCGGAAAAAACCAGTTTAGCGGTTGAACCGTTTTCTTCAATAAACAGTTCCACCATGGCCGAGCCCAGAATATGCCCGGCATCCTGGAACCGGACGGTTATGCCGGGACCCGGACTGAATGTTTCATCGTATTTCCGGGTTTTGATAAACGGTGTGACCGCCTCGGCGTCTTTGGTCGTATAAAGCGGTGTTTCGTCCGCGATCATTCCGGTTCGCTGCAGTCTTTTGTTTTTCCCGGCGGCTTCCACTTCCTGAATATGCGCGCTGTCCAGAAGCAGAATTTTAAGCAGGTCGCCGGTCGGCTCCGTGGTGTAAACGGGTCCGCGAAAGCCATTCTTGACCATGCGCGGAAGCAGTCCCGAGTGGTCAATGTGCGCGTGGGTGATGATGAAAAAATTGATCTTCGCGGGATCATAGGGTGCGACGTCCCGATTGCGGCTTTCAATGGGGTCGGACCCCTGATGCATGCCGCAGTCAACGGCAAACCGCGCCTGATTCGTTTCAATAATATAGCAGGAGCCGGTGACGGTTCTGGCGGCCCCGAGAAATTTAATTTTCATGAAACATCCTTCGGATTACAGGTTATGGGTGATAGGCAATAGGCAATAGGCCAGAAGCGATTGGCGATAATCTTTCGCCCCTGGCCTATATCCTTGAGCCTTTATCCTTGAACCTTGAA
>CAZDYR010000423.1:0-2766 GCA_964509625.1 uncultured Smithella sp.
CGAACTGGCCGGCAGAAAGGATTCTGTGCCGGAAGAGCCACGCGAGAAAGCGGATGCTACCCTTCCCGCCAAAGTAACTCCCTCAAATCAGGCTAAGACCTCTGTCCTGACCCGGCACTGGGATCTGGATCCCGAAACCCGCCGCCATTCTTTTGTGATCAGACCTTACCGCATGAATTATTTTTTGCCGGTGGCGTATAATTCATCGCCCAATGAAAACACGAATTTGGAATATGACCCAGACGCGAAGGCACAGTATAATGAAGCCAAGTTTCAGCTCAGCTTTAAGGCAAAAGTCTGGGAAGACGTTTTCCAAAAGCAGCTTCAGGGATTTTATGACAGCACGAAAGTGGTCAACGGTGTCGATGTCTGGGTGGCCTATACGCAGCTTGCCTTCTGGCAGGTTTATAATTCCGCGTTCTCTTCGCCTTTCCGGGACATCAATTATGAACCGGAATTATTGATCAACTTTCGCACGAACTATGAAATTCTTGGTTTTAAGGGACGCTTTTTCAATGTGGGATTCAATCATCAGTCCAACGGACGTTCAAAACCGCTTTCCCGGAGCTGGAACCGCATTGTGGCCAGTGTCGGGCTGGAAAGAGACAATTTCAATTTGCAGTTGAAAACATGGTATCGGCTTCCCGAGAGAGAAAGTGATGACGATAATCCCGATCTGACCCGTTATATGGGTTACGGAGAGCTCTGGTCAACGCTCTTCTGGAAAGACATGCGCTTTGCCGTGATGCTGCGCAATAACCTGCGGGAGAAAAACCGGAACGCTGTGCAGCTGGACTGGTGCGTTACGCCTTCATCCCTGGGTAAAATTCTGCTGGGGCGCGTCATTTCGCCGTCAGCGCTTGATTTTTATCTCACAGACAAGTTCAGCTTCTACGTCCAGTATTTCAATGGCTACGGGGAGGGGCTGCTGGATTACAATACAAGCATCAACCGGATCAGCGCCGGGCTGATGATTGCCGAGTGGAATTAATGTTGTTTGAATGAAGGGACCGGCGTTAAACCATTCAGATAGATGGCCAGACCGTTCCCTTCATTGGTTTCTAATCCTTAAAGACTGCACCGGTTGAAGCGGAGGTGACCATCTTTGCGTAGCGGGCCAGATAGCCCGAGGTGATGGCCGGTGTCCAGGGCTTGAGGGCCTTGCGGCGACGGGCCAGTTCGGCGTCGCTTACTTTCAAATCCAGTTTCTTGGCCGGAATATCAATAGAAATAATGTCGTTTTCTTTCACCAGCGCGATGGGGCCGCCTTCCGCCGCTTCCGGTGAAATGTGGCCGATGGCCGCGCCCTGCGTGCCGCCGCTGAAACGGCCGTCCGTCAAGAGCGCGACGGATTTATCCAGTCCCATACCGACGATGGCCGAGGTGGGTGAAAGCATTTCACGCATGCCGGGGCCGCCTTTCGGGCCTTCATATCGGATCACCACAATATCACCGCCCTTGATTTTTCCGCCTAAGATTGCGGCGATGGCGCTGTCTTCGCTGTCAAACACACGCGCTCTGCCTTCGTTTACCTGCATGGCTTGCGCGACGGCAGACTGCTTGACCACGGCGCCGTCGGGTGCGAGGTTTCCGCGCAGCACGGCAATGCCGCCCTGCTGTGAATACGGATTCGTAAGCGGGCGGATGACGGCTGGATTGAGAACACGTGCGGTCTTCAGATTTGCTCCGACGGTTTTTCCGCTGACCGTCATCGCCTTTTCGTCAATCACGCCGAGCCGGCTGATGACCTTCATAACCGCCTGAATCCCTCCCGCGGCATCAAGGTCTTCAATGTGATGAAGACCTGCGGGGCTGAGTTTGCAGATATTGGGCGTCTGTTTGCTGATTTTGTTGAATAGATCCAGATCAAGTTTGATGCCCGCTTCATGAGCGATAGCCGGTATATGCAGGACCGTATTGGTGGAACAGCCGAGGGCCATATCGACAGCCATCGCGTTTTTAAAAGCCGCCAGTGTCGCAATTTCACGGGGCCGGAGATTTTTTTTAAGCAGATCCATGATTTTCATGCCGGCGTGCTTGGCCAGACGGTGACGGGAGGCCAGCACGGCGGGAATCGTGCCGTGGCCGGGCAGACCCAGGCCCAGCGCTTCGGTGACGCAGTTCATGGAGTTGGCTGTGTACATGCCTGAGCAGGACCCGCAGCCCGGACAGGCGCAATCTTCCAGCTGTTTCAGGCCTGCGACGGTCATCTTTTTTGCTTTGACCGCGCCCACGCCTTCAAAGACGGAAATGAGATCGACGGGTTTGTCCTGAAATTTGCCGGCCAGCATCGGTCCTCCGCTGATGAAAATACAGGGGATGTTGAGCCTGAGTGCCGCCATGAGCATGCCGGGAATGATCTTGTCGCAGTTGGGAATAAAGACCAATGCGTCAAAGGGATGCGCCGTCGCCATGATCTCGATGGAGTCCGCAATCAGCTCACGGCTGGCGAGCGAATACTTCATGCCCGCGTGGCCCATGGCGATGCCGTCACAAACACCAATGACCGGAAACTCCACCGGCGTGCCGCCGGCGATGCGGATGCCCGCCTTGACATCCTGGGTAATTAAATCCAGATGGATGTGTCCGGGGATGATTTCGTTGGCGGAATTGACCACGCCGATGAGCGGACGGGCAATCTCTTCATCGATGTAGCCCATGGCTTTAAAAAGTGAGCGGTGTGGCGCGCGCTCCAGTCCCTTTTTCATCAAATCGCTTCTCATGTTATTCTCCCTTTAGGTTATACAATTGCCGCACCGCCTGAGC
>CAZDYR010000424.1:0-2759 GCA_964509625.1 uncultured Smithella sp.
GCATATTATTTCATCTTCGTCAACCTGAGACAACCACACCGATTGCCGACATCCTGCCGGCAATTATTGAAAATGCTTGTACCTGTCCCGTTTTCTTTTTTTAGTATCACTTGACATTACTAACGCATCGAGTTAGTATTCAGCCATGATTAAGACCTTCGGATGCAAGGAAACGGAAAAGATTTTCAACGGTCGGTTTTCGCGCAAATTCCCAAATGCCATTCAAAAGGTTGCTCTCAGGAAACTAACGCAAATTCATGCCGCTGAAACACTCGACTTTCTCCGTGTACCACCGGCCAATCATTTGGAGCGGCTGACCGGCAACCGGAAAGGCCAACTGAGCATCCGAATAAACGATCAGTGGCGCATATGTTTTACATGGAAAGACGGCCATGCGTTTAATGTGGAAATCGTAGATTATCATCATTGAAGGAGAATGATTATGAAAAGAGACATGCCCCCGGTTCATCCCGGTGAAATCCTTTTGGAAGATTTCTTGAAGCCGATGGGAATTACACAATACCGGCTGGCAAAATCTATTTGTGTTCCCCAGCGTCGCATTGGCGAAATTGTCGCCGGGAGACGCGCTATAACCGCTGATACCGCCCTCAGACTGGCCTTGTTTTTTAATACAGACGCGCAAAGCTGGATGAATCTTCAAACCCATTACGATTTGGCGGTTGCGAAAGAGAGGCTCGCCGAACGGCTGGCAAAAGAAGTGATAAAACACGCCGCCTGATAGAGCAAAAAGCGAAAAAAGAACCGGTACAATTATTTCGTTAACTGTCAATCGGCAACTGTTAATGGTCTTTCTGCCTTTATCCTTTCCTGTCCCCCGACGGCGCGTTAGTCCGGCGCATGCTGGAGGGGTGGCGCCTGGCATACGCCGGGTAAACTCCGCGACGGAGGTGGATGCCTTTAGCCTTTTTGCCTTGATCCTTTTCTCTTGTACCTGTCCTGTTTTCTATGTTATCAAATTTATGAAACTATTTTAGAAAGCCGGCAAAAAAAGATCCTTGATCACATCCAAGGGAAAGGAAAAACAAATGCGGCCGATTCGTGACATACTGGAAGCTCAAAGCGTGGTCGTGATCGGAGCGTCGCGAGATGAGGAAAAGCCCGGCGCGCAGCTTCTCAAAGTATTACAGGATGTGGGCTTTACCGGCCGCGTGGCCGGAGTCAACCCGCAGGGAGGAAACGCATTCGGCGTCCCGTTGTACCCAAACGTACGGGACGTGCCGTTTGAAATCGATCTGGCGGTTTTACTTATTCCTCCCCGTTTTGTCCCTCAAGCCTTGCGGGACTGTGCCGGCAAGGGCGTCAAAGGGGCGGTAATCTCCGCGGAAGGTTTCGCGGAAACGGGAACCGAGGGCGCGACCTATCAGGAGGATGTGCGCGCCATTCTGAAATCCTCCGGCATGAGAGGCTTCGGCCCCAATACCCTGGGCCTCGTTAATACTCAAACCAAACTGACTACGTCATATTTCGCCACGCCCCAAATGCTGGAGCCCGGCAACATCGGTTTTGCCGCGCAGTCCGGCATTTTTGTCGGCGCGCTTCTGCGTTACCTGAGTTCGCTTGACGGCCTGCATCTTTCCAAAGGCATCGGCCTGGGAAACAAGGTGGATGTCAACGAATCGGACGCCCTTTCCTACCTTGCCGACGATGAGCAGACGAAGATCATCGGACTGTATCTGGAGGATGTGAAGGACGGAAACCTGTTTGCGCTAAATCTGAAAAAGGCGACGGCAAAAAAGCCGGTGCTGATCATCAAAAGCGGCCGCACGCAGGCCGGAGCCAAAGCTTCGGCTTCGCATACCGCAAGCCTGGCTCTGGAAGACACCGTGTTTGACGGCGTTATACGGCAGGCTGGCGCGATCCGCCTTTCCGCCATTGACGATTTTGTCCGGACCCTGAAAGGTTTTCTGAACATGCCGCTTCCCGCGGGTGACCGCCTGGCTTATGTCACTTACAGCGGCGCGCAGGCGATCATGAGCATCGACGCGACAATTGAACTGGGATTGCAAACAGCGAAGCTCGCGGACGACACGCAAGCCAGGATCGGCCGGGTGATCGCGACATCCTCCAAGACGAAAAATCCCATCGACATCTTTCCCGACTGGCTGACTTTCGGGTACGAGAAAACCATCACGGAAATTGTAAAAGCCCTTCTGGACGACAAAGGCGTTGACGGAATTATTTTTATTTCCTTTGCCGAAAAGAATCCAAATGTTTATCAGTCCCTGATCGACGTTGTTCAATCCAACCGCTGCAAGCCCGTCTTTGTGTCGCTTCTGGGGGACAGCCGGGATAAAGCAGGCTGCGAACATCTTTTAGAATCAGGCGGCATTCCCTGTTACGATCTTCCGGAGCAGGCCGTCCGCGTTTTCGCCCGCATGCGCCAGTACGCAAGAATCAGGCAAAGGATTTAGCCCCAAATACTTGTTTTAGTGACACACGTTCTTTTCAACATAAAAATGGCACGTCGCAACCAGTAACTGTCAACCGGCAACTTTCAACGATCGCACTCCTCACTTCTTTTATGTCCTCCGCTGGCGCGTTAGTCCGGCGCATGCTGGAGGGGTGGCGCCCAGCATATGCCGGGTAAACTCCGCGCCGGAGGTGGATGCCTTTTCGCCTCACCCATCACCCATCACCCATTACCTATTACCAATTACCTGATTCCTAATCTTCCAACCCGTCCAATCTTCTTTTTCTACGAGCTACCAGCTACGAGCTTTTTCTCTCGCCTCTCGCCT
>CAZDYR010000425.1:0-2749 GCA_964509625.1 uncultured Smithella sp.
CGCTTTTTATTCAGGTCATTATCGACAAGGTTCTGGCGCATCACGCCCTGACGACGCTTCAGGTCGTTGCAGGCGCGTTTATGGCGGTTTTGCTATTTGATACGATCATGAATCTGATGCGCAATTATTTGCTCTACCACACGGCCAATAAAGTGGATGCCAGCCTGGGGGCAAAAGTTTATCGGCATCTTTTATCGCTGCCGTTCCGGTATTTCGAAGTGCGCAAAGTGGGCAATATCATCGCCCGCGTGCGCGAACTGGAAAATCTCCGGTCGTTTATGACCAATATCTCGCTTACGGTTTTGCTCGATACGGTGTTTTCAGTGGTGTTTGTCGTTATCATGGCGTTTTACAGCGTGTACCTGACGTTGATTGTTTTAGCTTTTGTCCTGGCAATTGCCGTTATTTCGTTTGTTGCCACACCCATGATCAAACAACGCTTAGATGAAAAGTTCCAGAGGGGCGCGGCCAATCAATCCTTCCTGGTGGAATCCATCACGGGGATTCAAACGGTTAAGTCACTGGCCATTGAAGGCAAGATGATCAAAGACTGGGAAAAGAGTCTGGGTGACTACATCATGTCGGCCTTTAAATTATCCAATCTGGGTAATGTGGCGGTGACGTCGTCGCAGGCGATTCAGAAAATCATGACGCTGGCGGTCATCTATTTTGGTGTCAGTCTCGTCTTTAATAAAAGCATGAGCGTGGGGCAATTGATCGCTTTTCAGATGTTTGCGTCGCAGTTGAGCGGGCCGATTCTGCGCCTGGTGCACATGTGGCAGGATTTTCAGCAGGCCAAACTTTCGCTGGAACGCATCGGAGATATCATCAATACGCCGCCGGAGGTTGTCGGCGGCGCCATTACCGTCTCGCAGCTCAAGGGGGAGATTATCGCCAAGGATGTGTCTTTCCGCTATGCGCCGGACAGTCCGCTGGTTCTGGATCATGTCGATTTTAAAATCAACGCCGGCATGATGGTGGGTATCGTCGGACGAAGCGGCTCGGGCAAAAGCACAATTGCCAAACTTATTCAGCGCCTCTATCTGCCGGTCGAAGGGGCCATGATGATTGACGGCGTGGACATTCGTCATATGGACCCTCTGTTTTTGCGGTATCGCACGGGAATTGTTTTACAGGAATGCTTCCTCTTTAGCGGGACCATCAAGGAAAATATCGCCATGGCGGCGCCGGATGCCAATATGGAGCGAATCATCCAGGTGGCCCGCATCGCCGGCGCACACGACTTTATTTCCGAGATGCCGCTGGGTTACGACACGTATGTTGAAGAAAGAGGATCATCCCTGTCCGGTGGCCAGAAACAGCGGATTGCCATTGCCCGCGCACTGATTATGAATCCAAGCGTTTTAATATTCGATGAGGCAACAAGCGCCCTGGATTATGAATCCGAAAAAGTCATTCAGCAAAATCTCAACCTGATCCGCAAAGGGCGCACGGTTATCTTCATCGCCCATCGTCTTTCAGTCATGCGCGAATGCGACATGATCATTGTCATTGATCGGGGTAAAATTGTAGAAACCGGAACGCATCCATCACTGATGGAAAAAGACGGTCTCTATGCTTATCTCTATAAACAACAGGAGGAAAATCGACTGCGATGAGCAATGCCGATCATCATGATTTTAAACCGATCCTCGCGGAAATAGAAGACCGTCCGACCAATCCCCTGGGGACGCTGTTTTTATGGACGATTATTGCCTTAATGGTTACAGTAGTGCTTGGACTGATTTTTCTGAAGATTGATGTTGTGGTCACCGCGCGTGGGAAAATTATTCCCACAGGCGATGTCAAAGTCGTGCAACCATTGGAAACGGGCGTCATTACGAAAATACATGTCAAAGAAGGCGACTACGTCAAAAAAGGGGCCATTCTTCTGGAAATCGATCCGTCGGTGGATACGGCCGATTTGGAAGGTAAGGAGAGAAATCTTAAATATTCGCAGTTGTCGATGAACAGAATTAATTCCGTTCTTAAAGACAAAGAATTTGATCCGAGGACAAAAAATCATTCAAAATCGGTGCTGCAGGCGCAAACAGCTCATTACCAGGCACAAAAGCGCACGTTAAAATCTCTGAATGAGGAAATAGCCACTCTGGATAAGTTATTGGTTGAGGCATCGGAAGATGAGAGAAGGCAGAAAGCTTTGGTGGAAATTGGCGCCATAGCTGAAAATAGATACCGGGATAAGATGAAAGAAAGACTGAATCTTGAACGGGAGCGCGAGTCCAAACTGGGTCAGGTGGAGCAGCTTCGGGAAAGACTTCTGGCGGATTATTCAACAAATGTGCAAAGCAGCAATCTTCTGGAAGCGGAAGTCAGCAGTTTAAAATTCAAGCAGGATAAAAGATTTATTATCGCGCCCGTCACGGGATATATTCATTTGTTGCCTGTCAAGACAGTAGGCGCTGTTGTGACGACTGCCCAACCTGTTGTCGGAATCGTTCCCGAGGATACGCCGCTGGAGGTCAATGCTGTTGTGATGAATAAAGATATCGGCTATATCAGGGAAGGGCAGCGCTGCATCGTTAAAGTGGATACGTTTGATTTCCAAAAGTACGGAACCATTAAAGGAAAAGTTCAGGTTGTCAATCCTTACAGCATGGATGAAAAAGAGAATAAGGAAAAAACAAACGAAGCAGAAAGTGAATCGGGCGGATACCCGGTAAGAGTGAAAATGCTGGCGGAAACGCTGAAAACCAGGAATGGCGATGTATATAAAGTTAAACCCGGC
>CAZDYR010000426.1:0-2748 GCA_964509625.1 uncultured Smithella sp.
CTCACGAATCTCCTCATAGGCCAGTCCCTGGATATCCCGTAAAACGAAAACATCCCGATGGCCGTCGTCCAGCGCGTCAATGCATGTTTGGACCTGCGCCTCCAGCTCCCGGCGTTCCAGTTGCGCCCCGGGATCGCCTTCCGCGGCGGCGGCACGGCAAAAGGCGCAATACCCCTCTCCCTCTCCCTCCACCGCCTCCAGTGCCACTCCTTCGCGGCCAAGCAGACTCTGGCGTGCCTTCAGTCTGTTTTTGGCAGCATTGACGACGATTCGATACAGCCACGTGGAAAATTTCGATTCCGCTTTAAACGTCCCCAAAGACCGGAAAGCCGCCAGAAACGCCTCCTGAGTGACATCGCAGGCTTCATCATAATCGCCCAGCATCCGGCAGGCCATGTTCAGCATCTTCTGAGAATGCCTTCCGACCAGAACGGCGAAGGCCTCCGCATCCCCCTGATTACAGGCAGCGACATATTTCATATCGTCATCCGCTGGAGGCGATTTTTCATCCCCTATGATCTTAGACATCCAAAGCAAGGTTTTTGTTCCCCTGTTTTTTCTTAACCGACGGAAATGACCTACCACACAACCAAACGCTTGGCCACCCATAACATTGTGATATCATGAAGTATCATCATGACGCCGGGAACGGCGGCACCCCCGTAAAGACGCAGGTGGCCGGGCATTTATGGACGACTCTCTAAGGAATAGGAAGGGAGCGGGTTACAAGCCCCGCGGGCGGAAGGACGATGGCGGCTGACATCATCGGCGGCCGGCTCCGGCCATCTCCAGCCGCCTGCGGATTTCATCGTACTGATCGGCATAAACCCTGCCTTGATCCGGGTCATTTTTCATCTCATAGAGGTTGGAAAGCCGGTTGCAGATCGCCATCAGATTTTCCTGCCAGGCCATATTTCCGGGGTCTCTTGCCGCCAGACGACTGAAGATCTGATGGCTTTGCAGATACTCGGCGATAGCCCTTTCCGGCGCCTCATTTTTCTGCGCCACTTCGCCCCGTTTCTGGTAGGCGCTGGCCAGATCCATCTGCCAATCGGCATTGCCCGGATCCAGAGCCGCCAGTTTCTTGCGGATTTCAAAGCAGTTCTGAAAATTCTCTCTGGCTTCCGGCCAGTGGTGTCGCATCTTCTCGATACCGCCCAGATGGTAGTAAGAGGTGGCCAGGACACCCAGCCAGCGGGGGTTCTCGGGGTCTCCGTCCACCAGGCGCTTCGCGATCTTGTGGGCCTCCTGATAATCTTCAAACGCTTTCTCATCATCTGTGCCGTAGCGCGTAATGCCTCGTTCAATATAAGCATCCGCGAGATCTTTCTGCCACTGTAGACTGGCCGGATCTTCGTTGACCAGCCCCTGGAAAATCAAAAGAGACTGCTCGATGTGCCGCAGGGCGGCGGCCTTATCCCCGTTATTACGAATTCGCTCGATGATCCCCAGTTTGAGACTCGTGATTCCCAGCTCCCGCCGCCATTCAGATTTTCCCCGCTCCTTGTCCGTCAGGTTCTTGAAGACCTGATAACTCTGCCCATAAAGGCTCCTTGCTTTTTCCGGATTGCCGCGCGCCTGCTCAATCTCACCGAGGATGCGCTGGGCGACGGCATTCTTGCTCACAGACCGATCCGTCATACGACCGGGATCAATGGATTCATAATAACGGTTGCTTCGCTCAACCACATCGGTCAGAAGATCAAGCTTGCCCACGGGCTTGAGCTTGGCCATCAGGTCTCCGAGCATGAACGCCACAAGCTCCTCCGTTTGAGCCCGCGCGGCGACAGCATCCTTTTGTTGATGATAGGAATAGACGGCCAGAAAAATGCAGACGATGCCGACCAGGCCAATCCCGATGGAAAAGCGCTGCCATGCCCTTTGACGAATCTCGTCCACCTGTTTTTTGCGCCGCTCTTCATCCTGAGCCTTAAGACGCCGGTCCCGGCTTTCGCGGACCACATCCGTCAGAAGATCGTGTACCAGTTCAATGCCTTCGTGCCCCATATGATTTTCGACCTTCAAAAGGCGGTCATTCATCAGGCGGTCAAGCTGTTCTTCCGTGATGAGATTCTGATCCGTGGCATCCTTCCTGGGATATGACTTGCGAAACCCGCTTCTGGAGATGAGTTCATCCTCGATAAATCGTCTTGTTGACTCCGGAAGGTCGCGCAGGCATTCTTCGTAAAATTCGTTGATGATATCCCGGCCGGTGCTCTTGAGCAGGTCGGAATCAATGACCGGCTTTTGCCGGCTTTTCCGCCTCTCATTGAGCTTAAAGCACACCAGACTCAAAAGCGCCGGCTCAACACGGAGATTGATCAGAGGAGCGGTTTGCATTGATTGACTATCGGATGGGGCGGTCTCCCCCGTTTCATCCGCTTCCTCCTGCGGAGCCGCGACAAACCTAACGATGGCAAAGGACATCTCATCGTCAACAAGCCTTTCTCCGCCCGATTTGTAAACAGCGGCAAACGCCTGCCCGCCATGCATGCGCTTGAGACGCAGATGGTTGCGCATCAGCGACGGGATAGCATGGCGCCAGCCTTCCATCTTCGGCAGAAAATCTTCCCGAAAGCTCAGGATGACCGAGTAGCTCTGCCCCTGGGGATCGATGCCATCCACCGGCGAGTCCGGGTCCTGCATCCGTTTGGACAGAGCCGCCGGAATGAGGTTTTCCACCAGATCGGCCATGTCGGTTCGAAACTGAAGGCCGGCTTCCGTTTTATCGACGCCGCTGGTAAATAA
>CAZDYR010000427.1:0-272 GCA_964509625.1 uncultured Smithella sp.
GTTTTTAAAGTGCCCGAGAGCGACCTGCCAGCACCGACAGCCGCTTGCGGCGACGCCCCCGGCCCGCACCGTGAAGAAGGTCGTGCGCAAGCGTCTGGTCCGACGCAAAGCGTAGCGGGCTGGCCCGCGTGTTTCAGCCCCGGTGGTCATCACCCGGAAAACATTTTTTCACGGTGCCGGAATCGATCAGCGGCCACATTTTCTCGCGGGCAACCGCCCAAATCAAATCATTTTTGATGATAAGAATTCCCCTCGATCCCATTTCGTAAATG
>CAZDYR010000427.1:282-2747 GCA_964509625.1 uncultured Smithella sp.
CCGCCCCTTCGTGATCCAGAAAGTACAAAAGAATCACCATGCGCGTCCACAGGCCGGTGAATTCCTCAAGCGCGGCATTGGAATTCTTCAGGCGCGCGGAAAATTCACGGAGCATCGAAAGGGCGACCCCCCGGCTTTCACGAATCAGATCCTGAAACGTCGCCGCGTCAATCACGGCCACATGACAGTCCTGTGCCGCCCTGGCCGTCGCACTGCGCTGAATATCGATCAACGCCGCCATCTCGCCGAAATACTGCCCTGGCCCCATCCGGGCCAACGTCTTTTTCACCGAGCAATCCGCACGCTCCAGGCAGACGCTGCCGGACAGGACATAAAACATCTCCCGGCCTGTATCGCCTTCCCTGAAGATGACGCTGTCTTTCGGATAGGTCTGCCCGAATTTTTTATAAAGGCGTTCTTCCACTTTCAGCCAGGTCCGACGGGATCTCAGCAGAGCCCGCTCCAGAAGCAGCAGATCGCGCCGCTGATGGGAAGACATCATCTCCGCGCAAAACAAAAAGATAAGAGCCATGTAAAAAATCCAGATCACGAGAATCACAACCGCCTCCATGGATCCGAAAATCAGATTGTAGCGCGTGTAATTGTCGACATACCAGGTAAAAAAATGTTTGGCGATTTCCACAAGCAGGGCAAACAGGGCGCTTCCGATCATGATGACTTTGAAGCGGATCTTCACGGTCAGAATGATCTTATAAACCGCCGTCATCAGAACCATCGTCAGGACAAAAGGCAGCATATACCGCAAAATTATTTCCGCCGGCCGCGTGAGTGAGACGTCCATGCCGCCGGGCAGAGCCAGCGGCTCATGGGCAAAAAGCCCCGCCCCGTAACTGATGAGGACGCTCAGCCCGCCGATGATCCAGGCCATCGGAATCATGCAGACAGCCATGAGTTTGGAAACAAAATAATTGCGCCTGTGGCGCGACCGGAAAATGATGTTGAGCGCCGATTCAACGGCATTGAATATTGCCGCGGACAGCCAGATCAGGGCTATGATCCCGATCCATCCCAGCACCTGATGCCCGCCCTCCATCTGCCCCAGCTGGCCGAGAAGTTGATGTGAAACATACGGGTGCATATTCCAAACGGCGTTGAGAATGTCTGTTTGATATTGCGGATGGGCGCTGAAAAAGGCTCCGGCAGCGATCAGGGTCAACACCATAAGCGGGATAATGGAAAGTATACCGTAAAAGGCAATGGCCGCCGCCTGATTGCCGTCGCCATTGTGGCTGAAATTGGTCACGGCATCGGAAAAAACATCCCAGACGCCGGCCGCCTTCATCTGCAGGGATTCTTTGCGCGTTTCGTGTTCGGCCGTCTTGTCATGTTCATTTTCAATCATGGAGATCCGCCCGCCGCTCTTATCAGAATCACGCCGGATTTTACATCGTATCGATCCTCCGGTCAAAGTGTTAATTCCGGCAAGGTCCGACGGACGACCGGCGGCCGCTTCAAGGCCCGCGATGGCGTGATAAACGCCGCCCGACACCCGAAGGCCGCGGTGATTTCCCGCCCTCCGGCGGGTGTGAATCGAAAAGAGCGGTTTCACGGATTCAAAATCCAGTTGCAAACATCCGGTGGCTGGGTTATGAAAACGGCATGAAAAGATTGTTTTCTTTTGCCATTTTATGGGTGATGATTCTCTTAAGTGCCGCGTGCGATAAGACACCGCAAAATAACCATACTCGTCCGCAGGTCGACAAACCGCCTGCCTACGGCGACATTCTGGTGCGCGGCGAAATCGGTGAAGCAAGCAACCTGATCCCGATTCTGGCATCCGACGCAGCCTCGCACGGCATTGCCGGCATGGTCTTCAACGGCCTGGTGAAATACGACAAGGACATGAACATCGTAGGCGACCTGGCCGAATCCTGGAACCTGACCAATAACGGCCTGGTTATTACCTTCAAGCTGCGCAAAGGCGTTAAATGGCATGACGGCAGGCCCTTTACCGCCGCCGACGTACTGTATACCTATCAGGTGACCATCGACCCTAAAACTCCGACGGCCTATGCCGGTGATTTTCTGAAAGTCAAAAAAGCCGAAGTGCTTGACGACTATACCTTCCGCGTAACCTACGACAAGCCTTTCGCCCCCGCGCTCATCAGCTGGTCTTCCGCGATTTTGCCCAAACACCTGCTGGCGGGCAAAGACATCACTCAAAGCGCGCTTTCGCGCCGCCCCGTCGGAACCGGCCCTTACAAATTCAAGGAATGGGTCGCGGGACAAAAGATTGTTCTGGTTTCCAACGAGGATTATTTCGAGGGCCGGCCTTATATCGACGGCCGGATCACCCGCATCATTCCCGACATGGCCACCATGTTTCTGGAGCTGCGCGCGCAGAACATCGGCATGATGGGCCTGACGCCTTTGCAATACACGCGCCAGACCGAAAGCAACGTGTTCAAGGACAATTTCACCAAGAACCGCTACCTGGCCTTTGC
>CAZDYR010000428.1:0-2746 GCA_964509625.1 uncultured Smithella sp.
CGCCGCCAATGTCGATTTGAAATCGTTTCGCGATGAATTTTATAAACAGTATTGCAAAGCCAGATTGCAGCCGGTTTTGGACTGTCTGAAAAAAATGAAAGACCTGGGCATCTGGGTGGAAATTACAACCCTGCTTATTCCCGGATTGAATGATTCTCCTGAAGAATTAAGAGAGATTGCCGCTTTTATCCGTTGTCTTGGACCAGAAATTCCCTGGCATATCAGCAGGTTCCATCCGCAGTATAAGATGCTTGACCGGCCGGACACACCGCTGGCCTCGCTTCGCCTCGCCTGCGAGATCGGCAAGGAGGAGGGATTAAAATATGTTTACAGCGGCAATGTCCCCGGTGATGAGGGCGAAAATACCTACTGCTCAAATTGCTCTAAGCTTTTAATTAAGCGATATGGTTATAGAATTGTTGATAATAAACTATCCGGCAAGGCCTGTTCCCACTGTGGGCACTTTCTTGATGGACTTTTTTGAATCTGACTTCCTGCAACCTGTCCATTCCCTTCTCCAAGATCAATAAATAACTGTTTTAAAGGTGCATTTTGAATGATTCATGGTTCTTTCCTCCTATCCTTCAAATTGCGTCAAAGCACTATATATTGTGGTATAAATATTTCGTGACTACATTTTGTTGTATTTTCGCTTTACAAAGGATTTTACTTTTGTTAGTCTTTCCCGAAATAATAAACAATCCGGTTAAAGATAAATTATGAAACTTAAACGGTTGGAAATATCAGGCTTCAAATCATTCCGCGACAAAGTCGTTATTGATTTTTCTAAAGGAGTCAATGCGATCGTCGGGCCCAATGGATGCGGAAAATCAAACGTCGTTGACGCGATCCGCTGGGTGATGGGCGAACAGCGCATTAAAGCACTGCGCGGAAAGAAGATGGATGACGTCGTTTTTAACGGCAGTGAAGATGCCGCTCCCGTGAGCATGGCGGAAGTCGTCATGACGCTGGCAAGCAACGGGTCGAGCTTTCCTGGTGTTTACGGAGAATTAACGGAAGTGTCCATTTCTCGCAAGGTGGTCCTGGACGGAGAAAGCGAATACTGCATTAATCGCATTCCCTGCCGCCTGCTCGACATTAAAGAATTTTTCATGGGCACGGGAATTGGAGCCCGGACGTATTCGTTGGTTGAGCAGGGTTCCGTCTCCTCGATGGTGGAAGCCAAACCGGAAGATCGGCGTTTGTTTATCGAAGATGCGGCCGGAGTATCAAAGTACAAAAGCCGCAAAGACGCGGCCGTCCGCAAGATGGAGGCAACCAAACAGAACATTCTGCGTCTTAACGATATTCACAAGGAAGTCAAATCCCAGCTTGGCGCGATCACCAGGCAGGCCAAAAAGGCGGAGCAGTACAAGGCCATAAAGTTACGCATTAAAGATACGGAACTGGTTTTATCCCAGCAGGGCTATGCCAGGCTGACCGAAAAGAACGCGTCGCTGCAGGACGAGCGTGCGAAATTTTCCGGTGAGGCTGAAACCATTCATGCGCAACTGGAGGCGAAGGAATCCGCGCTGGGAGAAATGAAGGCGAATCTGCTGGAGCAGGATGAGTTGATCAGCCGCCGTCAGACCGAACTTTATGAAATTAAAAACGCCATCAATATTAAGGAAAAGAATATTGAGTTTTCGCGACGGCGGATGACGGAAGCTTCGGAGCGCAAACAAAAGAATCAAGCCGAAATCGATTCCATGGAACGCAAAAAATCCGACTTGATTGTCGAAATCGAGAATCTGCAAAAAAAGGCCGCGGAAGCTTTTAATCAGATGAATCAACTGCAAACGGAACTGGACGAAGGTCAGCAGGGAGTTCAAGGGCTCCTGGAAGGCGACCGGGAAATCAACGCCCAGCTGGAAGAGCACAAGATTCGCTATATTGATGTGATGCAGGATCTGGCCAAGTTCAACAATGTCATTACGAGTCTGACCAAAAACATGGAGGATTTCCAGAAGCGCGAGGAGAGGGAAATCCGTGAAATCGAACAGGACAAAAACAGGCTTGCGGAGCTGACGGATAAACTGCAATTGCTTGCCGAAGGACTCACGGCGGAAGAAGAGGAAGTCACACGGCTTGCCGGGCAGAAAGAAACAATCGCTGACGAATTGGAAAAAGCGAAATCGGATTTGCAGGTGGTTGAAGAGCGTATCATGCAGATCAAGGAAGAGGCTGGCGGCAAGTCGTCTCGTCTGCAATCGCTTGCGGAATTCCAGGCCGCGTTTAAATGGTCCAACGACGGTGTTAAAAAAGTGATTGAAAAGCAGGAAAACCCGGACACATTTTATGGTGTAGTAGCCGATCATATCAATGTCCCGCGCGAGTATGAATCAGCGGTGGAAGCCGTGTTGGGAGACAAACTGCAGTATGTGGTTGTCAAGAATCAGGAGGAAGGCGTTCGCGCCATTGATTATTTAAAAAGCTATCAGTTGGGCCGGGGTAGTTTTGTTCCGGTGGAATTGCGCGGTAATTATGCTGAAACCTACAGCGCCGAGCATCTTCAGGAAGCGGAGCCCTTACTGCGCAAAGTGGCCGTCAAGGAAGAATTTAAACAGATTGCCGACTGTCTGCTGGGAGATGTTCTGTTAACTCCGTCCATTG
Organism: uncultured Smithella sp.; assembly: GCA_964509625.1. Classification (GTDB taxonomy): domain Bacteria; phylum Desulfobacterota; class Syntrophia; order Syntrophales; family Smithellaceae; genus UBA8904. The sequence continues at coordinate 2,614 of CAZDYR010000428.1, forward strand.
AAACAGGCATTAATCTCTGGAAGAAAAACGGTTTCCGGGGCACGTTTGTAACACCCGAGGGAGACACCATCAGTCCGCACGGCGTGTTGACCGGCGGCAGCGGATCGGCCGTGGAGAAAAGCCTGCTGGCAAC
>CAZDYR010000429.1:0-2743 GCA_964509625.1 uncultured Smithella sp.
GGGAGTGTTCGCAGGGCCTCTTTTGTAATTCTTCCATAGTTAATATCTTCGGTTCCTTTGGTTTTGAAATTTCTAATGGCCATCCGCCACTCCGCATTGGTTTGTGCCCATTATACCGGAATGCGGTATAATGGGCAAGGCATATTTTAATAAGGGGCGATGGGTGATAGGCAATAGGCTAGGGGTAATGGGTAATCACATATTACCTATAGCCTATTGCCTATAGCCTATAGCCTCTGACCTATTTTCCTATTTCCCTATTTTTGCCTTGATTCTGTCCTGATACTCCAGAATCTCATGGCGCAGGATGTCCAGATCGGCGATGCGCTCATCAAGCCTTTTGATGTGATTGCCCAGCAGTTCCAGAAGCCGTTTGAGAACTTTTTCATTGGACTTTTCATAGGTCCACATGGCTTCCAGTTCCTGCATTTCGGAAAGCGTCATGCCCATGATTTTGAGGCGCTTGATCAGTTTCAGACGCCTGAGATCAGCCTCGGTATAGATCCGCCTGCCGCCTTCCACACGCTTGATGGAATTGAGCAGGCCGATTTCTTCGTAATAGCGGATGGTCCTCTGGCTCATGTCCAGATTTTTGGCCAGTTCGCCGATAGATGTATATTCTTCACTCATAATTATTCCCGGCACCCTACGATGCTTTGAATTGTTCCTTCAATTCTCTTTTTAAAATCTTTCCTGACGGATTTTTGGGCAGTTTGTCGGCAACGATGATTTTCTTGGGACATTTAAATCCGGCGAGCTTTTCCCTGCAATAGGCGATAATTTCCTTTTCGTCAAGTTTGACGTTGGCCTTCGGGACAACAACGGCCGCCACGATTTCAATCCACTTGGGATCGGGCAGTCCGATCACGGCTACTTCCTCAATTCCCGGATACTGGTAAAGCACTTCCTCGACTTCGCGCGACGCCACGTTCTCGCCGCCGGACTTGATCATGTCCTTCTTGCGGTCCACGACATAGAGGTAGCCGTCGGCGTCAAATTTCCCCAGATCCCCGCTGTGGAACCAGCCGAACTCGAAAGCGTCGGTGGTTTTTTCCGGGTCGTTGAGATAGCCGGTCATGACATGACCGGAACGATGAACGATTTCCCCCACCGTTCCCACGGGAACAAACTTGCCGTCGTCGTCCATCAGGCGCGTCTCCACGTTCAGAACCGGCTTGCCCGCCGAGCCGGGTTTTAAAAGCTGATCTTCCGGCTTTAAGATAGTGGCCACCGGCCCCATCTCGGTCTGACCGTAATAGTTCCAGAGCTTCAGCCCGCGGAAGGTGACGGACAGCTGTTTAATGATTTCCACCGGCATGATGCTGGCGCCGTAAGCCGCTTTTTTCAGGCTCCGGTGATTGTAATTTTTAAATTCCGGATGATTCAAAATCCCGATCCATACCGTGGGCGGGGCGAACATGTGCGTGATCTGGTATTTTTCGATAAGCCGGATCATCTCCAGCGGGTCGGCCTTGTGCATGATCACGTTCGTCGCGCCGACATAAAGGTAAGGCATGAGGAAGCAGTGGAGCTGCGCGCAGTGGAACAGGGGCAGGGCATGCAGACTCACATCATCGGTTTCGTACTGGCCGTCGAAGATGCAACTGTGATACTGCGACATGAGCGCCCGGTGCGAGAGCATCGCGCCTTTGGGTTTGGATTCCGTGCCGCTGGTATAGGGAATCTGCACGATATCCTCCGCGCCGACTTCCACCTGCGGCTCGTCGTAGCTCATGTTTTTCAGCTCTTCCATCACATTGAAAAAGCCGGCGGGCACCGCGGAATCGCCCAGCGGAATGAACCCCCACTTTTCCACGGTGGAGAATTTGTCCTGATCCTTGGCAATGATCGGGTACAGGATGTCTTCAATAATGAAAAGCTTCGAACCGGAGTGATTGATGATGTAGGCGATTTCCTCGGCGTTGAGCATGTAGTTGATGGGCACCTGAATGGCGCCGATCTTGGCCAGGCCGATCATGCTGATAGGGTAGTAGTGTGAATTATAGGCGTAAACGGCAACCCGGTCGCCTTTCTTCACGCCATAACGGGTCATCAGGTTGGCAAAGCGTCTTGACTCGCGTTCCAGATCGTAAAACGACAATTTCAGATCGCGGAAAATAATGGCGGTCTTGTCGCCGTACTTGGTTGCGGCCCGTCTGGCCATATCCCCGATGGTATCGCGGTTAATGATGTTCGTCATGGATTCTTCCTTTCGTTTTTTAAGGCTCAAGGTCAAGCGGAGGCCTTCGGCACCTTCATGATCATTTTTTAGGGTACAAGCCAGTATGACGCCTTTTTTATTCCCTGCTTTCAGGTTTTAGCCTTTTTCCTTGAACCTTGAACCTTGAACCTTTATCCTTGCTTGTACTTCTTCTCAAACATCTCTTTCATTTTAAATTTCTGAATCTTGCCGCTGGCCGTCATCGGGTAGCTGTCAACAAATTCCCAGTACTTCGGGATTTTGTGCCGCGCGATTTTGCCCTTACAGAATTCGGTTAATTCTTCCGCGGTCGCGGTTTGTCCCGCTTTGAGTTGAATGGCCGCCAGCACCTGCTCACCGTACTTTTTGTCGGCAATGCCGACCACCTGCACGTTGGCTACCTTGGGATGCGTGAACAGAAATTCTTCCAGTTCGCGCGGGTAGATGTTTTCGCCGCCCCGGATGATCATGTCCTTGATCCGGCCGGTGACCTTGAAATACCCCTGCGCGTTCACCTCGCCCAGGTCGCCCGTGTGCAGCCAG
>CAZDYR010000430.1:0-2741 GCA_964509625.1 uncultured Smithella sp.
TTGCGAGACGTGGCCATTGGCAAGCGCATGGCCCCTGCGAGTGGTAATTTCCAGAAAGACCCCTTTTTCTGCAGCCAGTTTAACCTCATCATCACCGATCAAACCGGGGTGAGCCAGAATATCGACGCCGGCCTCAATCGCCGCCAGATTGGTGCCCGGCACGACCGGCTCCGAAAGCGTCTCTCCGTGAACGATGACGATTTTCGCCCCCAGGCCTCTGGCCTCTCCTACCAGCTCGGCGATGTCCGCAGGATCAATATGCGTCAGCTCCACGCCGGGAATCACCTGAATACGTCCCAGGCGCGAAATCCGCTGGCTGGCTTTAATAATTCTGGGGACCATGAAATCGATATTGGAATAATCGGCATGATCGGTGATGGCAATAGCGATATATCCGGCCGCAAAAGCCCGCCTTGCGGATTCCGCGGGAATCAGATCGCCATCACTGAAAACAGAATGTGTATGCAAATCAATCACTTATACAACCTTTAATGTTTATCCCCATCATTTTTTTTCCGAGGGTCACTTATCAAATTTAGGTCCCCGAGTCAACAAAGATCGTGAGATTTCGACAGGATAAAAAAGAACGATCGTTCTTTGACCGTGAGATCAATGAATTACGTCTATCTTTTCCCGGATGGCGGGAGGATCAGCGATGTATAACGTTGTTTCACGTCACGCCTGGATTCATTGCTGGCTCAGGCGGATCGGGACTATTTGGCGAAGGCCCCCGGATCTAAAACTGACGATGTGTTGCACAGGCATTCTGCAACGGGTTAAACCATCATCCTTCGTTTGGCTGGACGCTCAAAAGATGCTTGTTCACATTTTAATCGCGCAATCACGTTCATGAACCGCGACGAGGGGCCATTTTGCGCTGATTATAATGAATGCGGACGTTCCAGCCATTTTTTGATCCGGTTGGCGTCTCCGACCCGGGTCAACCTGCCTTGAGAATCGAGCAGAATGATCAAGACCGGACGCTGGGCGACATAGGCTTGCATCACGAGGCAGCGGCCCGCTTCGCCGATGAACCCTGTTTTGGAAAGCCCAATCTGCCAGCGGGGATTCTGGATGAGAAGATTGGTGTTGTGGAATTCAACGATCCGTCTGCCTGTATCGATGGACGCTTTCTTGCTCGTGCTGAATGTCCGGATCAGCTGATATTGGTAAGCTTCGTCCACCAACCGGACCAGATCTCTTGCTGATGACACATTGCCGCTCGAAAGCCCCGTGGGATCCGTGAATCGTGTTTCTGACATTCCCAGTTTGCGCGCCTTAAAATTCATCGCCGCAACACACGCCGCCATTCCCCCGGGATAGGTTCGCCCTAGCGCGTGAGCTGCCCGATTGTCCGACGCCATTAACGCAACCAGCAGCGCGTCTCTTCTGGTAATCGATGAACCGACGGGCAGACGCGAACGGCTATGGCGAATCATGTCCATATCCGTCTTGTCAATGGTCAGCATTTCCTCAAGGTCGCTTTCAGCGTCAAGAACGACCATGGCGGTCATCAATTTGGTGATCGATGCGATCGGAACGACCGCCCCCGGCTGTTTCTGGATCAGAAGCTTGCCGGTCCTCTGATCTTCGACCAGTGCGGACGCTGAGCGTATAACGAGTTTTTGGGGATTCCGGGCGGCGGCTATTTTCGCAGCCCGGTGTTTGGAGGTCGCTTTTTTCGATGATTTTGCGATTCCTTCCGTCACGGGAACCATCAACATCGCGACAAATAAAAAGATGGCCAATGCTGTTTTATAATAGGTATGGGTCACGCTTTCTCCATAAGGTCCTCGAATTGCCGATCGTCTGTCCATCGCAAAGCGATACGTCATTTTTTCGGCACCCTGGTTATATTATACAACACCCGTTTCAAATCCGTCAATGAACAACATCAGGCCTGATTATTTTTTCGCAAGCAGCATGAATGTCGCCGTCACGCGGCAGACCTTTTTCCCTTTTTCGTGGGTCACCAGACAATCGCCGATCATCAGGCTCTGCCCTTTTTTAAACACGGAGGCCTCCGCGATCAGTTCGCCTGAATCCACACCCGCCAGGAAATTGCTTTTAAGCTCAATGGTGGTCAGACCTTCATCCGGCGACAACTGTGTCATCATCGCGTGAGCGATGGCTTCATCCGCAAGCGCAACGATCAGCCCGCCCTGCATGATTTTCGCCCCCTGAAGGTACTCTGGACGCACCGGCATCTTGAAGCAGGCATGTCCCGCGCCAATCTGGGCAACGCTGATCGAGAAAAAATCCACAAAGGGATTCAGGCCCTTCTGGCCCGTTTTCAGCCCCTCCAGATAAAGAGGATAGTTGAAAACGGGCATCTTTTCACGTTTGTTCACGGTCATTGTTTTGATTTAATGATTCAGATTCCGGTTCGTTAACTTTGGCAAAAATCCACAGAGGAAGGCCGAACGGATTGACACTGGTGTTCTTCTGTTTCCATGAAAGATAATCATTAAGCTTCCGGATGGCCTCCTTGGGGGTATTGACGAATTCCACGCCTGCCTCATAGCAGGCGTCATCAATGATGATCTTAATCCATTTAACTTTTCCGACGGCGGTAATCTTCTTGTGCAGCGCATCCAACGTAAAATCCATCTTGAGCTGGGTGTCCACCGGCAAAAGAATGCCGGACTGGATTCTGGCGCCGGATTCGGTAATATCCCTGCAGTAATTGTGGAAGACTTTTTCTTTCGGCAGATTCTTCTCGTCTGAAATGAGCGACAGGG
>CAZDYR010000431.1:0-2238 GCA_964509625.1 uncultured Smithella sp.
GAATGTATATTCTAATATAAGAATTCTAATTAAATTCGTTCGGCCCTTCAAAGAGCCTTATCTAAGCCAATTATGCGTTCGGGAGGTGTGCTATGGAAATCGGCAATCATTGGAAAACGATCAGATCTGTTTTTGATGAAGCGTACAAGAGCTGCCTGCATTTTGCAGTCGCCACGGTCAATGAGGATGGCTCCCCGCACGTGACGCCCATCGGCGCACTGATCCTGCGGGAGGACCCAACCGGTTTTTACTTTGAAGAAAATCCGGTGCAGCTGCCGCGCAATCTGACCGTCAATCCCCGCGTCTGCATCCTGGCTCTCAATGCCGACAAGCTCTTCTGGGGCAACGCGCTCATCAGCGGGAAATTCCCGACGCCTCCGGCGGTGAGGCTCTCGGGCCTTGCCGGCCAATTGCGCCAGGCAACACCCGATGAGATAGCACTCTGGCAGGAAAAGATTGCCTTAGCGAAGGGTACGAAGGGCTATCAGCTATTATGGAGTTCCTTCTCTCATGTCCGGGACATTGCCTTTGATTCTTTTGAACCCGTCAATGTGGGAGCAATGACAGGCGAGCACTGGCAATGATCAGATGCAGGCATTGGAGAAATAACTGAAAAAGGAGGCCGTAAGATGACGGTTAAGACCATTTCGCTCAGCAAAGATGAAATTAAGGAACTGGTGAGTAAAAACTGGATAACCCACGATGCCATGTGGTTTTACCACTGCCTGCAGGAATTCGGCATCGAAAAGGCTAATCAGCTGAACAAGGCCGCGATCCGCGACATGTCGGCCATAGAAATCAGGCGAATTTACAAAGCCATGGGCGCGGCGCCGATCAGCACGTTTGATGAATTCCAGCACTTCTTTGACGCGGCCATGGAGATCGCCACCGGCAAATTCATGAAATATAAATATAGCTCGCCTGCTCAGAATTTAATACACGGGGAATGGGAGTCCTGCTTCGCGCACGAGGGGATGAAAGCACTGGGGGTTGCCGACCGCTATGAATGCGGTGTCCTGCTGAGGATCAACACCTGGTTTGATACGATGGGGATAAAATACGAGCTGAAACCAAATCTAGCCGGTTGCCTGATGCATACTGACGGCAAATGTGCCTGGGATTACCGGTTCTTCTTTCCAGCATAATCACCGCGGAACAAACGGATCAGGCAAGCCGTAAATTATTAACCGTGAGGGAAATATATCTTTATGGATCATGACCGCCGAATTTTGGATTGCTACCGCAAAGCAACTGAAGATAAGAAGATGCTTCTATCTTTGAAATACCGAGATTTGCGTGACGTTTTTGAAAGAATTGATCGCAATCATTCGTCAGAACAACATGATTTTTCCCCCATCGACGATCCCATATTACATTGGCCGCTGACCGAAATAATCCGGGATACCGCCATAATCATACTGGAGTGCATTCAATCAATATTCGAGAAACGATAACAAGAGGCCTTTGAAAACGTCATGCCAAGTATTCTTTGCAGAAGGGAGGTACCTCTTTCATTTTGCATTGTCTTTTTGTATAACAATCCGTAATGGAATATCCAACTTACAAGGGAAAGTTAGAAAATGGGCATGATCACCCATTCCTTCTGGGAGAGGAAGGCTCGAAGTATCTTGAGAATGTAATGCTCTGGAACGGCTACATTCGGCACTGGAGGGGCCAAAAAGTTTGCGCCCGCCGTCTGCCGCAGAGAGACTATGAGACCGGAAGGCCGATCATCATCATGTGGCCGGACGAACCGCGTATTGACGAACCCTTCACGGAACTCTATTTCAACGAACGGCTTGTAAAATATCCGATTTCATTTCTGGGGCACCTGGCCGTGAACGTCAGCGGCGAAATATTCAACTTCTCGCATCTGATTAATGAGAATGAAGTGATGAAGCATGAAGAATATTTTTACAGGCCGGCGCTGGGTGAATTCGCGCCGGACCCGGTTTCCGGAAAGGATAATTTAAGTGATCCCCAAAAGCCTTACTACGACAAATTCGGCAGGCTCTTCATGCGGACCGTCCATGTTTTGAGAATTACCGGACTCGACACGCAAAAGTTTGCGCGCTATTTCCACCATAAGCTAGAAATCATCCGCAGCACCAAGCCCGACCCGAAAAAGCCGGGTCACTACGCCGATTTCAACCTGTTCACCAACAGCTGCTCCACAATCATCCGTGATGGATTTCAGAAACTGGAGTTCAGGAAAATCCGGGGAATCTTCCCGAGAGA
>CAZDYR010000431.1:2248-2736 GCA_964509625.1 uncultured Smithella sp.
CGGATCACCCATCAATCAAAGCATCATGCCGTACGCTTCATCAACACCATGTTCCCGAGGCTCCCCCCAGCGCCATGCCGCTGCTTCTCAATCCGTTGAATCGGCTCAAAAACCGGATATTGCGTCCTCTATAAATACAGAAGATGCAGATATTGTGTCAGCCCTGTCCCAAATGATTTGACAGGCGCCATGGATTTGAGTATTGAAATTGACACGTCTGTAAATCATGGGGGAATCCATGGAAACCGGCCCGACCCGCTTTGTGTATCTGGACAACATCAGAAATTTTCTTGTGTACAATGTTGTTCTGCTGCACGTTATTTCAATGTTCGCCTATCCGTTATCGTTCTGGTGGGCTGTCATTGATAAAAAGGGATCGTCCAGATTTTATGAGATGTGTCTGGTCCCCATGGACATTTATTTAATGCCCTGCCTGCTGTTTATTGCCGCACTATTCATCTTTCCATCATTGAAAAAAAGCACTCCAC
>CAZDYR010000432.1:0-2723 GCA_964509625.1 uncultured Smithella sp.
GGGAAGTGACCGCGGGCGACAAAGTGTATAAGACCTTGAGCATTATTGCCGCGACGGGCGCGATGTGGCGAAGCCTGGGTGTTCCCGGAGAATCGGAATTTTCAGGCCGCGGCGTATCCTATTGCGCCACTTGCGACGGACCCTTTTACCGCAACCGGGATGTCATTGTGGTGGGGGGCGGCGACACGGCCATTCAAGAGGCGCTTTTTCTGACCCATTTTGCCAGAAAAGTAACCGTGATTCATCGGCGCGACAGACTGCGCGCGGCGGGAATGCTGCAAAGAAGAGCCTTCGCTGAAAGCAAAATAGAGTTTCTATGGAACGCGACTCTTGCGGAGATCCTGGGTGCCGAGTTTGTCACGGGTGTCAAAGTGAAAGACGTCAACACGGGGAAAATCAGCGAAATAGCCGCTGACGGCGCTTTTATCTTTGTCGGCCGCCTGCCTTATACGGACATCTTCAAAGGTCTGGTGGACATGGACAAAACCGGCTTTTTGAAGACCGATGAAAATTTACAAACGAGCACTGCCGGAATTTTTGCCGCGGGTGACTGCCGCGTGAAGCTTTTCCGGCAGGTGGTGACCGCGGCCGGCGACGGCGCCAACGCCGTGCACAGCGCCGAATTGTATATCGATGATCTGAAGGGACAGTCTTATTAATTTTTGATTTTCATGCCGCTTTCCATCCGGCTTAAGCTGGACGGGTGCTGATTTCCGGCAGCCTGCTGCGGGGCGGCTGATTATTCGATTTCTCTTCACCGTTGGAAACGATGAGTACGATTTTCTTTTTTTACGGCTTCATTAACTTTTGAACAGGATAAATCATCATGGAATCTCTAGTCAGTCTCTGGCAGCATCTGCCGTCGCATATCAGCCCCACACTGTTCAGCATCGGTTCTTTTCAACTGCGATACTACAGCCTGATGTATCTGGTCGCGTTTGCGGTCGTTTATATTCTTTTTGCCTATCGGATTAAACGAAAAGAGATCCGGTTAACGACGGAGGTTTTTCAGGATTATCTCGTCTGGGCAATGATCGGCGTGATCGCCGGCGCCAGGGTCGGTTATGCTTTATTTTACAATTTCAGTTATTACATCGCCCATCCTCTCGAAATTATCATGCCGTTTGATTTCTCCAACGGTTTCCGTTTTGTCGGTTTAAGCGGCATGTCCTATCACGGCGGCTTAATAGGCGTGGTTCTGGTGACCCTTATATTCTGCTACAAACGTAAGATCAACATCTGGCAATTTGGAGACTGGATATGCACGGCGGCCCCCCTGGGGTATATGTTTGGACGGCTAGGCAATTTCATTAACGGCGAGCTCTGGGGCCGCGCGACCACCGTACCGTGGGGAATGTATTTTCCGCTGGACGCATCGCAAAGCCTGCGTCATCCCTCCCAGCTTTACGAAGCCCTGTTTGAGGGGCTGTTTTTATTTATGGTCCTGTGGCTGATCCGCAGGCGTAATCCCTTTGACGGTTTCATGATCGGCCTCTATCTTTTCGGATACGGTCTCGTACGCTTCATCATCGAGTTTTTCCGGGAGCCGGACGCGCATCTGGGATTCGTTCTGGGATTCAACACCATGGGGCAAATCCTGTGTATCCTCATGATGCTTGCGGGCATGGCCGTCATACTGTGGCGCAAGCAGGCCCAAACCCTTAAGAAGTGATGCGGAGGTCGAAATGGGCAAGCATTTAGTGATTGTCGGCGGCGGCGCCGGCGGCGGTTCCGCAGCCGCGGAAGCAAAGCGGACCGATCCGTCTCTCAGAGTGACCATGCTGGAACAGGGGAAATATGTCGCCTTCGCGGCCTGACCGATGCCATATTACATCGGGGATGTAATTAAAGAAGAAAAGAAACTGATTGCCCGCACGCCGGAAAAATTCCGTGAAAGCGGCATCGATGTGCGGATTCACACGCGGGTCACGGACATCGATCCGGCAAAGGGACTGGTCGAACTTCAGGATCAGAGCAAGGTGTCTTATGACTTTCTGGTGATGGCGACAGGAACTGCCGCGCTTATACCCGATCTGCCGGGGCTGGATCTGCCGGGTGTGGTATCGCTGCGCAATTTGGAAGACGCGATTGCCATCAAGGCAAGACTCAAAGAACTCAACGCGAAACAAGTTGTCATTGTCGGAGCTGGTTTTATCGGGCTGGAAATGAGCGAAGCGCTGCACGCGGCCGGGATAAAAACCATCATGATTCATAAAGATTCGCATCCGGCCAACCGCTGGGATCCGGACCTGTCGGCGATGATGCTTGAAGAACTGCAGGCGCACGGTGTGGAGTTTTTGGGTGGGGTTTCCGCCCGGGCTGTTGAAAAGGGGCAAAATGCGCCGCTTCGCGTTGTGACGGATCAGGGCGCTTATGAAGGCGATCTGGTGCTTCTGGCCATCGGCGTTCGTCCCGATTCCACGCTGGCGAAATCAACCGGATTGAAAATCGGCGCTTCCGGCGCGATTGCAGTGAATTTTGCCCAGCAGACCTCGATTGAAAATATCTATGCGGCAGGAGACTGCTGCGAATCGTTTCACAAAGTCAGCCGCCGCTGGGTAAACATCCCGCTGGGTGATATCGCCAATAAACAGGGACGCGTGGCCGGACGAAACATCGGCGGCAGGCCCCTGACTTTTGAAGGTATTGTCGGCGCGCAGTCTTTCCGGTTGTTTAATCTGGAATGCGCGGCAACGGGGCTTTCAGAAAAAGAAGCGGCTGAC
>CAZDYR010000433.1:0-2712 GCA_964509625.1 uncultured Smithella sp.
CAGGAGCATATATCGCATGAAAACAGATCAAAAAAGCAACGAAGCGACTGAAGCTAAAAACAGACCTGCCGGAAAGCCAGGAACCGACCATCCCCTTCGCCCTGACCTTGCGGAAGTCATCCACAGACATTCGTTCGGACTGGATGCCCACCGTCCCGATGCCGTCGCCAAAAGACTTGAAAAAAATCAACGAACCGCCCGAACAAACGTCGAAGACCTGTTTGATCAGGGCAGTTTTATCGAATACGGCGCGCTGGCAATTGCCGCACAGCGCGGCAGAAGGAAAATCGAAGACCTGATCGCCAAAACACCCACCGACGGGATGATCGCGGGCGTCGGTGCGGTCAACGGCTCGCTGTTTGGAGAAGACAAAGCCCGCTGCATGGCATTGGCCTATGATTATACCGTCCTGGCCGGCACACAGGGTTACTTTAACCACAAGAAAAAGGACCGCATGCTGCACCTGGCTTATGAGCAGAAGCTGCCGCTGGTTTTCTTCGGCGAAGGTGGAGGCGGGAGGCCCGGTGACGTTGACGCGGAAGGCGTCATGGTGGCAGGGCTCGATCTGGCAACGTTTGGCGCTTTCGCAAAACTGAGTGGCTGCGTGCCCGTCGTCGGCATCGTATCGGGATTTTGCTTCGCGGGAAACGCCGCGCTTCTGGGCTGCTGCGATGTCATTATCGCCACAAAGAATTCCAGCATCGGCATGGGCGGTCCGGTCATGATCGAAGGCGGAGGCTTAGGCGTTTTCAAACCCGAAGACGTCGGCCCCATCGATATTCAGACTGCAAACGGCGTGGTGGATATTGAAGTGGCCGACGACGTCGAAGCGGTTGCCGTGGCCAAAAAATACCTTTCCTATTTTCAAGGCCCGATACTGTCATGGACGGCCGGAGATCAGCTCAAGTTGCGCAATCTGATCCCGGAAAGCCGCAAGCGCGCCTACAATGTCCGAACGGTCATCAAGGCCCTGGCCGATACGGACTCTTTCCTGGAAATTCGACCAAAATTCGGTCCCTGCATGGTGACGGGGCTGATCCGTATCGAGGGCCGGCCGTTCGGTATCATAGCCAACAACCCCATGCACATGGCCGGCGCCATCGAAGCAGAAGGTGCCGACAAGGTGGCTCGTTTAATGCAGATTTGTAACGCGCATGGCCTGCCGATTCTGTCCTTGTGTGACACGCCCGGTTTCATGGTCGGTCCGGAGATCGAAAAGCGTGCGCAGGTGCGCCATGTCTGCCGCATGTTTGTCGTCGGCTCCCATCTCACCGTACCGTATTTCACGGTTGTGCTGCGCAGAGGTTATGGTCTCGGCGTCATGGCCATGGCCAGAGGCGGATTCCATGAATCGTTCTTTACGGCGGCCTGGCCCAGCGGAGAATTCGGGGGCATGGGTCTGGAAGGAGCCGTCAAGGCAGGGTTCAAAAAAGAACTGGCCGCCATTGAAGATCCTCGGAAACGGGAGGAGTTTTATGAATTTCTGGTCGCTCAGTTATATGAACGCGGCAAAGCCATCAACATGGCCGCCCATCTGGAAATTGACGCGGTTATCGATCCTGCGGACACCCGTAAATGGATCATCCAGGGGCTGAAATCGGCTCCCGCGCGCAATCCGGGCGAGGCGGCTCATTCTTTTATCGATCCGTGGTAGAATCATTTAGCCAACCCATAAAGGAGGTGCATCGTGCAGGCAAAATTTCAGGATAGCAAGCTGCCGGTTGAGGGCGGCATTGAACTTTATGTGTCCAAAAACCTCATCGTCTCTCCCAAAGCCCTCATCGTCATGGTTCACGGATTATGTGAACACTCGGGCCGCTATGATTATGTCACGGCAAAGTTCAATGCCTGCGGCTATTCGGTGTACCGCTTCGACAATCGGGGACATGGCCGGTCGGGAGGCGACAGAGGCTATGTGGAAAATTTTCACCAGTTCATCGATGACGCCGCCAAGATTGCGGAGATGGCCAAATCGGAAAATCCCCGAACACCGGCTTTTATGATGGGACATTCCATGGGCGGCTTTATCGCCGCCGCCTGCGGCGTCAAGTATCCCGGCTGTGTGACCGGCCAAGTGCTTTCAGGCGCGGCCACCGTGATTCAGCCTCTCCTGGCGGGCCTGGAAGGCGTCGATCTCAGCGCCAGCGCTCGCGACCCCATTGCCAACGCGCTTTCCGCGCAGGTTTCAAGGGATCCGAACGTTGTGGCGGCTTATGAGAATGACCCGCTCAATCTCAAGGAATTCACGACCTGGCTGATGAGCGAAGTGCTGATCCGCGGGGCGCGCTGGCTGATGGACCATACATCCTCCTACACCTGCCCCTGCCTGGTCCTGCACGGCGGCGCAGACCAAATTGTCACCCCGGATTCCTCCAGACAGTTTTATGAACGCATCAGCTCCGGCGACAAATCGCTCAAAATTTACGATGGTCTTTATCATGAAATTTTAAACGAACCGGAAAAGGACACGGTTATCGAAGATATATCCGCATGGATTGCCCGACACATTGCGAGGTGATCGGAATGTATGACATTAAATGCACCATCAAATCCGTCAAAGGATTTTGTTCCGCGGGCTATAACGTCGGCGATCATTTCTTTATCAAAAAAGGTCTGATGCTCGAAGCCGGACATCCCAAGGGCGTCTGCATTTATGCCCTGCCCGCCCTTTTGCACTACCTGACCGCCTACTGCCGGGAAACACCCGAAGAG
>CAZDYR010000434.1:0-2702 GCA_964509625.1 uncultured Smithella sp.
TCTCTACCGGGATATCCGTACCTTTGCTTTCAAGGAAGACTATTACAAGAAAGCCCGCGAAGCGAACATCAAGTTCATCTCTTATGAAGAAAACCGCAAGCCTGAAGTCGTGGCGGCGGGGGACAAGGTCGATGTGAAAGTATTCGATCCGATCCTTAACGAAGCGATCACACTGCCGGCCGATGCCGTGGTGTTGAGTATTGGCGTCGTGCCGAATCCGGAAAACGCGACGATCGGCAATATGTTGAAAGTTCCCACCAACCAGGATGGCTTCTTCCTGGAGGCGCACGTCAAACTGCGCCCGGTCGATTTCGCGACCGATGGTGTGTTTATGTGCGGCATGTCTCATTCACCCAAGTATAGCGATGAGACGATCACCCAGGCCAACGCCGCCGTATCACGCGCCTGTCTGGTTTTAAGTCTTGATTTCATCGAGGCGGAAGGCAAGACGGCATATGTCAATAAAGACCGTTGCTCGGCCTGCGGTTTGTGCGAAATCAACTGTCCCTACAGCGCGATTCGCGTGAACGTCGCCGAAGGTGTAGCCGAAGTCAACGCGGTTCTTTGTAAAGGATGCGGCGTCTGCACGGCATCCTGTCGCATGAACGCCGTTGATCTTAACGGATTCAACAACGAAGAAGTGCTGGCACAGATATTTAATTTAAACTAAGGTGATCGGCTGATAAAGCCGCGTTGCCGCTTGAAGGAGTATATATGGCTGAAAACGTAGCAAACAAAGAATGGGTACCGAAATTTGTTGCCATTGTCTGCAACTGGTGCACTTACGCGGGAGCCGATCTGGCGGGTATCAGCAGAATTCAGTATCCCACAAATGTGCGCATCATCCGCGTTCCCTGCACGGGAAGAATAAACCCTTTTTATATCGTAAAAGCCTTGCAGTCCGGCGCCGACGGCGTTCTGGTTTCGGGTTGACACCCGGGTGAATGCCACTATATCTCAGGAAATCTGGTGGCGCGGCGCAAGTTTGCGACGTTAAAAAGTTTCCTGAACTACATCGGTGTGGAAGGTGACCGTACCATCTTTACATGGGTCTCCGCATCCGAAGGCGACAGATGGGCACAGGTCATCAAAGGCGCTACGGAGAAAATAAAGGCATTGGGACCGGCCAAAAAGATGATCAAGACCATTGGCTAGTCTGATAAAGGATAATATTAAATAAACGGGGAAATCATCACTGTGGAAAACATCGAAACAAAATTGCGGGAAGAAGCAAAAAGGCTGCTTTTGGAAAAGAAGGCCGACGTGATTATCGGCTATGAGAAAGGCACGCTTCCGTTGACGGCCACGCCTTGTTTCATCACGAAGCCGGAAGAAGCCGACAGGCTGGTCTGGAACAATCTCTGCACGCAGAACCTGGCCAAGTTTGTGCACGACCTGATCACGGCTCATAAGAATTCGCAAAAGCGCGTGAAGCCGGAAGACCGGAAAAAGAAAGTCATTGGCGTTATCGCCCGCGGCTGCACCACGAGATCGCTCATCATTCATCTTCAGGAAAGACAGTATGACCGTGAAGACGTTTGCATTATCGGCGTTCCCTGCGACGGCTATGTGGACGGCAAAGGGCTGAAAGTGAAAATCGGCGGCGCGGACATCATTGATGGTTCGATCGACGGCGGCCAGATCAAGATGAAGACGTCCGACGGCGACAAGACCGTTGCGCTCAAAGACGTTCTGGCGGACTGCTGTGCAACCTGCCGTTTCAACAATCCCATTATTTCCGATGTCATGATCGGATCACCCGCTCCGGCAATGAATCCGGATGCGGAATACAATGAAGTCAAAGAATTTGAAGCCAAATCCATGGAAGAACGCTGGGCGTATTTCACCAAGGAAATGGAAAAGTGCATGCGCTGCAACGCCTGCCGCCAGGCCTGTCCGTCCTGCTACTGTCCCGTGTGCTTCGTCGAACAGAGCCAGCCGCAGTGGGTGGGCATCGGCGAGGACAAAACCGACACGCAGGTGTTCCAGTTCATGCGCCTGTACCACATGGTCGGCCGCTGCGTGGACTGCGGGTCCTGCGTTTCCGTCTGCCCGATGGGCGTGGACCTGCGCAAGTTCCTCAAGAAAATCGACAAGGATTGTTTTGAATTTTTCGGCAACCGCGCCGGGTCCAGCATGGAAGACATGCCGCCGCTGGGCAAATATGATGAACATCACGATAAAGGCGACTTTGTCTATAACCCGTAATTGAATGAGATGATGGAGTTTACATGGAAACTTTTCTGGAAGAAGTAAACAAAAAGATACACGGCGTGCCCCTGCAGGCCTGTTATCACTGCCGCAAATGCACGGCCGGCTGCCCCGCAGCGTCCTACATGGAGTTTAACCCCAACAAGGTTATTAAAATGATCCAGAACGGGCAGAAGGACAAGGTGTTGAACAGCTCAACGATCTGGCTTTGCCTGTCGTGCGAAACCTGCATCACCCGCTGCCCCAACAAGGTGGATATTGCCAGGATGATGGATGTGCTGAGACAGATGGCCATAGAATCCGGCGTGGCGGCGAAAGAAGCGAATATTCTGAAGTTCCATGAAGCGTTCCTGGCCGGTATCAAACGCGGCGGCCGCATCAACGAACCGATGATGCTGGTGCATTACAAACTAAAATCCGGTGACTTTTTCTCGGATATGGGTGCGGGTCTCGAAATGTTCATGAAGGGCAAGATTGCCCTGGTATCACCC
>CAZDYR010000435.1:0-2697 GCA_964509625.1 uncultured Smithella sp.
GTTGTACATGAAACGGATGATGTCGCCCGCTTTGACGGCGCCTTCAAAAACGCGGCAATGGATGATGGTGCCCCGGTACGCGTCGTATTTCGCGTCGAAGATCAGAGCCGCCAGCGGGTGCTCTTCGCTGCCCTTTGGCGGGGGAATCCGATCTACAATGGCTTCCAGAATTTCGGGAATGCCGATGCCTTCCTTGGCGGAGCATTTAATGTGGGTATCCGGATCGAGTCCCAGTTCGGAATCAATTTCTTCCAGCACGCGGTCGATGTCGGCAGAAGGAAGATCAATTTTATTGATAATCGGAATGATCGCGAGATTATGCTCCATGGCCAGGTACAGATTGGCCAGTGTCTGCGCCTGCACGCCCTGCGCGGCGTCAATCAAAAGCAAAACCCCTTCGCAGGAAGCCAGCGACCGGGAGACTTCATAAGAAAAATCGACATGGCCGGGGGTGTCAATCAGATTCAAAATATATTCTTTTCCATCCTTGGCATGATACGGCAGGGAGATGGCATTGCTCTTGATGGTGATGCCGCGTTCCCGTTCGATGTCCATGTTGTCCAGCAACTGATCCTGGAAGTTTCTTTCGTTGCAGACGCCGGTGAACTGAATCAGACGGTCGGCAAGCGTCGATTTTCCATGGTCGATATGGGCGATAATGCTGAAATTTCTTATATTTTCCATGCTGTGTTAAAAAAAGCCCTCCAAAGGTTCTGGGGGGCTTTTATCCTAAAATCTTTCCAGGCGCAATCAGCCTAATTTTTTCATGAGATCTTCAGATACTTCTTTCACGCCGGCGCGGCCGTCCACGATGATGACTTTTGTTCTCGCTTTAAAGAAATTCACGGCGGCCAGTGTCCCGGTTTTGGTATCATAGTAGATGCCATGGCGTTTGTCGATAGCGGATGTGTCCTGATCGTCGGCGCGGGTGGAGAGATCTTCGCAGCCGCATACGCGGCAGACGGTCTTTCCGTCATGAGAATGAGGGGCGATGGCGTCAATGAAAATATTGTTGGGATGGTTGTTGTCCATCTTGCACAGTCTGCGGCCCATGATGCGCTTTTTGGCCGTTTCACGGTCCAGGTCGATTTCAATGACGATATCCAGTTTGATGTTCTCTTTCTGCAGGGCGGCCCACATGGCTTCCGCCTGGGCCAGATTGCGGGGGAATCCGTCGAGAAGCCAGCCTTTTTTAGCGTCGTCTTCTTTCAAGCGGTCCAGGATCATGGGGATGGTGATGTCATCGGGAACCAGTTCTCCTCGGTCGATAAATGCTTTTGCTTTTTCTCCCAGAGGGGTTTTCTTGGAGATGTTCTGGCGGAAAATAACACCGGTTTCAATGTGTGGAACCCCGAACTTCTTCTGTACGATCGCGCCCTGCGTGCCTTTGCCGCTGCCGTTGGGGCCAAAAATTAAAATATTCACGTGATCAAACTCCTTTCAGGAAAATAGGTTAACCGAGGCCTCTTATAATGTATTGTCTCTTTTTTCGCAATGATAAAAATTGACCGGGAGTATCATTCTAATTATTTGGATTTCAATGGAATTTATTCAGCCGCTTTTTGCCGGCGGTCTGATTGATTGTCCGGCTTTTTGGGTTTCTCCGCAGTCAGCTCTTTGATGGCGTCAGAAATCGCTACCGCTCTCGGTGATCCAGCCGGAAAGTAATTCAGCGCCTTGCGAAAATGAAACAGGGCGCTCTCCGGTTTTTTTTCTTTTTTAAAATGCAGACCGAAGTAATAATGCGATTCACCGTTTTGATTCAGACGGCCGTGGGACATGGCGATCAGGTAGTTAATGTCGATGTCGTCAAAAGTCCTGTTTTCTAAATTTAAAAAGCAGTCCAGACTTTTCTGAAAATCTCCCGTCTCGAAATGCGCTTTGCCGAGCGCCAGCATGATCTGATCATCCTTGGGGTTGATTTTCGAGGCTTTCATGAGGTGCGCGCGGGCTTGAAAGGCATTTCCCGTTTTCAAATAGATCAAACCGATGCTTCTCAGGAGATCTTCGTCCCGCGGCGCGATGGTCAGCGCTTTATTCAGGTTTTCCAGGGCGGCATGGGTGTGGCCGAGCTGATCTTCCGTGAGCGCCAGAGCATAAAGCAGATCGACATTGCGGGGGTCCTTTTTCAAAGATGCGACAAGCTGTCGCTGGTGTTTGGCCAGATCATCCGAGTCCTGGGCAATCAACGCCTGCATCCGCACAAAATTCCCGACGATATTCTCCGAGCCGCCGGCCCGGCGATACTGTGTTTGCAGCAGGCTGTCCAGATAAAAGATACGGTCATCGGTCCCCGGATGGGTCCGCAGGTAGGAGGGGATGGTTTTAGAGAGAAACTCATACTGTTTGATGATTTTAAGAAATTCCACCATGGCGGAGGGATAGTAACCCGCGTCCACCAAGTAGATGATGCCCAGGCGGTCCGCTTCCTCTTCGTGTTCCCGCTGGTATTTCAGGCTCATCGATGTCGCTCCGGCCATGGAAAAAGCGGCAATGGCCGCTGAGGCCTCTCCGCCTCCGCCGAGGAACGCGCCGGCGATAATGGCGGCCAACATGGCGATATTGATCTTCTGTGATTTTTCGATAATGCCGGCAACATGCCGGGCATTGGCATGCGCGATTTCGTGCGCGATGACTCCGGCCAGCTGCGCTTCGTTTTCAACGGAGGAGATCAGCCCCTTGTTCACATAAATGTAG
>CAZDYR010000436.1:0-2678 GCA_964509625.1 uncultured Smithella sp.
CCCTGAGCATTCATGACTTTCAAAAAAACTGGGCCCTTGAGAAAGAAGACGTCCAGAAAAAATACCGGCGCCGGTGGATGAGATTCCACGAAATTTTAAATCCGCGGCAAAAGCCTCCGGAACCCCGCAAAATTATATTTGTCCGTTCATTTCTCGATATGGATGAACCCATTGAATCCATTTACGACCATATTTTTGTCCGTCGGGAAGAAAATATTCAATTATGGGAAGATTTTATCAGCCGCCTTCAAAAGAAAAATCCGGACATCGCCATGGATATGGTGATCATCACATCCCGGAAAGACGTAAAATCCACCCTGCCGAACGTCCATGTGGTCACGCTGGACAATTACAAGGATTACAAAGAAATCAAAAAGACCTTAAGAAAACTAATGCCGGCCGCAGACCGTTTCAGATATTTTACCGTCAATGCCGGGTTTGCATTAAAGAAATTTTACAGGGAAAATGTCTCTCGTTTTTTTCATAAAGCCACTGCCGGACCGCAATGAGCAAAACATCATCAAAGCCGCCGGCGCATCCATATTGAGCATTTAACACCCGTGTCTCCGCGACATCCGGACTCTGAAGGAAGGCATGACCTGATCCATGGAACTATCGATTGTGCTTGTCTCATACAATACGGCGGCCCTCACACTGGCCTGCCTTGAATCTTTAAAAGCCGCGGACGGCGACAAAGAGATCTGGGTTGTGGATAACGCCTCCACGGATGAAACGGTTTCACGCATCCAAGCCCGGTTTCCGGAAATTCACGTCATCGTCAATGAGAAGAATCGCGGTTTCGCCGCGGCCAACAACCAGGCTCTGCCGCACTGCACGGGACGTTATGTCATCCTTCTTAATCCCGACACCGTGGTGAAAAAAGATGCTCTTCAAAAGGCGGCGGATTTTATGGACGCCAACCGGCCAATCGGGCTGGCCGGAGCTAAAATTCTCAATCCGGACGGAACGCTTCAGGAATCTGTTTCCTACCGGTACCCCGGCGAAAAATACGCATCCGGTGAAACAGCGGGCCTTACGGGAAATATCGCCTGCGTTTTAGGCGCCTTCATGATCATGAGCAAAGAATTGATCGTCGAGCTTGGAGGGTTTGACGAGGATTTTTTTCTCTACGGCGAAGATCAGGATCTGGCCTGGCGTGTGCGGGAAAAAGGTTATTCCATCGGATATATTGAAGAGTCGGAGGTTTTCCACTGGGGCGGGCAAAGTGAAGCCGAAACGCCTCCGGCGGCGGTTTTCGCCAAAAAAATCAGGGCGGAGTACTTGTTTTACACCAAGCACTACCGGCCGCAAACCATCGCCAGAATCAAGCGGGCGCAAAGACGAAAAGCGATATATCGTTTAATCACTTTAAAGCTTTCAGCTCCTTTCGCGCGCAATCGAGCCGCCCATGACAATAAAATGCAGTGCTACCGGATTCTGCTGGACATGGCCGGAACGTAAGGGGAAATACCGATGACCATCATGATCCTCATGGCTCTTGGGCTTATCGTCGTTTTGGGACTTTCGGAAGCCTGGATGTACTTTCTGATTCGTCACCCGGATATGTTGAATCTTTTTTCCCGCCGTTTTCAAAACAGCATCAGTTATCTCTACATTCAGGGCGACCGCAAGATCATGCAGTTTCAGAAAGGATGCGGGACGCATTCAACGGACTTTGGCTATACGCTCAAGCCCGGAGCATTCACGTTTACGGAGATTGAATTCAGCAATCAATATCAGATCAATTCCCTGGGGGTGAGGGACGCGGAAGAAGCGCTGAACGCGCCGGACATTGTACTGCTGGGCGATTCATTCGCGTTGGGCTGGGGCGTCGATGCGTCTGAAACTTTCATCAAGCTGGTGGAGAAGAAAATGCAT
This sequence comes from uncultured Smithella sp., assembly GCA_964509625.1. Taxonomy (GTDB): domain Bacteria; phylum Desulfobacterota; class Syntrophia; order Syntrophales; family Smithellaceae; genus UBA8904. The sequence continues at coordinate 1,879 of CAZDYR010000436.1, forward strand.
CTTAGAACGCTCAATACATGCGTGCCCTCCTTCGGAACCGTTCGGGAAATGCTGATGTTGCGAAAGGTGGATCGTTCGCAAATGAAATACCTGCTCCTCCAATATTGCGCCGATGACTACGATGAAAACCGTCTGTATTACAGAAACGGCAACCGGGCACAACTCATGCGCGCTGAAACCTTTGATCATATCACCGCGAAACTCAGCGAACCGAACACTTATTACCCCGGGAAATATCTTCGGCTGAAATTCAGAAAAAAATTCGGAAAATGGACGCGGCAAAAACCGCCCGAATTTAACGATGATCGTTCCCTGGATGAGGTTGATCTTTTCATCCATGTTTTAAAGCAAAATGAGGACCTGCTCGCGGATAGGCCATTGATCGTTTTTGAGCTAAGCGGCATCAATCAAACCGACACATTTACCCGGCGATTAAAAGAAAAAACCGCAGACTCCGATCAACCGCTCTTCGCCCGCAACATGATCATTCTGGATATGATGCAGTATCTTGAAGACCGGCATTTCTATGTGCTCGACGGGCATTTAAACGCCGCCGGTCATACGGTTGTGGCTGATATTTTGTGCCGGGCCATTGGGGACTGCCGGCAAAACCAATCAACCGCCCCGCAGGCCATCGTCGATAAAGAATGATTGGCCTTTCTGCGCGGAACAAAGCGCCAAACACAGCTCCCGCGAGAGCAAAAAAAGAAGTTGATTTGAACTTGGGAAATGTTAATAGGACTCCAAAGACTTTGCGGGGATATCTTTATGAAACATGAACGTTACCTGGACACATTACT
>CAZDYR010000437.1:0-2677 GCA_964509625.1 uncultured Smithella sp.
GTGATGTCCTGCACAAAACTGATGACGGCTTTACGGCCCTGGAAGACAATGTCCGTGGCTCTTACGCTGATCATCACGATGGACCCGTCCGGCTTGATGAGGCGGGATTCGAAATTCGAGGCGGCTTTTCCTTCCTTTTTCCGTTCCAGATAATATTTCCGGCCCAGGCCGACATCGTCGGGATGGACATACACATCCACGGGGCTCCCGGTGACGTCTTCATCGGGGCGGCCCAGCGTTTGCATCAGCTTGGCATTCACGTAAACATATTTGCCGTCTTGAATGTCCGAGATGGTGATGCCGTCGCTCGCGTTTTCCAGGGCGGTGCGGTAAAGTGTTTCGCTTTCGCGAAGCGTCTGTTCCGCTTTCCTGCTTTCGGTGACGTCCTGGATGAATGTTAGAATGGCGGGTTTTCCCTGATAGACAATGTCCACGGAAGACGACAGCAGATAAATCTGAGATCCATCCGTCTTTTGCACCCGCGTGACATGCCGGTCGGGGGACTGCGCTTTTTGAGGGTGTCTGTCCAGAAAGTCCCTCAGGGACTGCTGTATGTGTGACCCGGCCAGAATTCCCAGAGGCTTGTGCAGAATGTCTTCGCCGGACACTCCCATCGTGTCCAGAAACTTCTGGTTGACGTATACATAGACGCCTTCCTGGACGATGGTGACGCCGTCGCTGGTGGATTCCAGTGTTGTTCGGTAGAGGGCTTCACTTTCGCGCAGGGCCGCTTCATAATTCTTCTGCTCGGTGATGTCGGTGATGAAGGCCAGCGTCGCCGGTTCGCCCTGATAGGTGATCGACACGTTGATGACACTGACCGTCACAATCGAGCCGTCCGGTTTAAGGATGCGTATGTCATACTCGGTGTTCGGCATCGGCAGGCCTCGCTCTACGGCGAGGTAATTTTCCGCCAGCAGGTGGCGGTCGTCCGGGTGAATGTAAACGCCCGCGGTTTTGCCGATCAGGTTTTCATCGGGCCTGCCGATGGTTTCCATGAGCTTGCGGTTGGCGTAAACATATTGGCGGTTCTGGGTGATAGTGATACCGTCGCTGGTGGTTTCCAGGGCGGTCCGGTAAAGGGCCTCGCTCTCGCGCAGGCGCTCTTCCTGGGCCCGGCGCTGGGTTACGTCCAGAACCATGGAGCGGCTCATGATAAAATTGCCCTGCGGATCGGTGACGGCCGACGCCGTGACCATCACGGGGAACGCGGAACCGTCCTTGCGAACCAGATCATATTCCACGTCGCGCACCAGTCCCTCTTTTTTCAGCCGGTTAAAATTTTCGGTAAAACGTTCGCGGCTGGACGGGGTCATAAAGTCCTTAAAGGGCCGTCCGATCATGTTTTCACGGGAATGCCCCAGCCAGGAAGCTTCCATGTCGTTGATGCGGACAATGCTGCCGTTTGAATCCAGTGAATGATACCCGCAGGGGGCGTTGTGATAAAGATCGTGTATTTCCCCGGCGGATTTGACCAGATCCTCTTCGATCTTTTGTCTTTTATGCGCTTCGATGCTTGCGCTCCGGATTCGCGCCGCGATGTAGACGGCGATCGTAAAGAAAGCAATCAGCATGAACGCGAGGAGGATGATTCCTCTCTTGATGTTGTGAAACGCGGGAAGCAAATGCTGTTCGGATGACATGACGATGATGGACCAGTGACCACTTCCGACGCGAACAGGCGTATAAACCGCGTGGAACTCCTGTTCTTTTTTTGTACGGTCATGGTGGCCGCTCATGAAAGTTGCCATGCCACGCTCCCCGTTCATCATCTTATCGATCATGGCGGTTGCCGATGGATTTTTTTTATACAACTCATGCATGGATATCCCTAGATGTCCGGGATCCACGCAATAGATGATTTTCCCATGGGAGTTGATGAGTTGAACATAGCGCTCATTCGGGATTTGCAGGTTATCCAGATAGGTTTTGGCCAGGTCGTTAAAAGAGATTAAAAACGCGATGGTGCCGTCGAAAGTATCGGCGCGATAGACGGGCATATGGATGGCGACGCTTTTAAACCCCTGAACCGCATCGAAGATATCACTGACCACGAGCTTTTTAGTGCTGAAGACTTCCCGCACATGAGGCTGTCCGGAAATATTTCTGCCGATCACGCCTGGTGTGGCGGGAAGGGTATAAATAATTTCCCCCTGAGCGTTGACTCGCGTGATGCCTTTAATGAGGGAATCGTTCCTCTGACCTCCCGCCTGGAGCATTTTCCTGCCTTCGTTGTCCATCACCATGATGTGTTGATTCTGGGCAAGAATCTGCAGGATCGCAATGTGATGGTCCAGAACGGATTCAATCCCTTTGGCCGCGAGCCGCGCATAAGTCATCTGGCGTTCGTTAAGCTCATGGTAAGCGTTTTTTCTAACCTCGGTGTAGATCGAAAAAATCAAGGCTATACAAATCAAAACAACTATCGTCAGAAAGATAATTTGCTTTTTATAGGACACCATGGCAACTCCGCCGTCAGGTTTCATCTGCAACAGGGTCAGGTCAGCCGCTCAATTCCGTATGCTCATCAGTATAAGGAGGAAGCCCGGTCAAGTCAATGAATTATTGCCTTTAACGGGCCTGCCTTCTTAATCCCGCTTATGCGGGAAAAGTTTTCATTCTCCGCAGTTTGCCGGGTGGTGCCTGACCGGGCAAAAGTGTTTGTTTTGCACCAATT
>CAZDYR010000438.1:0-2661 GCA_964509625.1 uncultured Smithella sp.
CATAGTAGGGATTGACGGCTTTCAGGATTTCCGGCATGGAGACAACCGATACCAGTCCCGTCACAGTCAGGCAAATGAACCAGACAGCCATTACCGGTCCGAAGACCCCGGCAACTTTATCCACCCCCCGGGACTGTGCGGCAAACAGGACGATGGCAATGGTAATGGCGATCAGAATCAGAATTTCCAGCCGCAGGTTTTCCAGGCCGGGAACAAGCAGTAGACCTTCAACGGCAGACAGAAGGGTAATGGCGGGAGTAATGACCCCGTCACCCAGTAAAAGCGAAACGCCGATGAATGCGAGAAATCCACCGAAAGCGAGCTTGCGTCCGGGTTTGAGCGTTTTGCTCAGAATTTCCCGCAGCATGATTTCCCCGCCCTGTCCTTTATAGGCAAGGCTCATGGCCAGCCAGGCATATTCGGCGGTGACCAGGATAAGCAGCGTCCAGACGACAAGAGAAAGAATTCCCAGAACGCTGTCCCCGGTTCTCGGCGTCAGGGCAAATACCACGGTCAATGTATAAATGGGGCTTGTGCCGATGTCACCGAACACAATTCCCATGGAACGGACAACACCGCCCCAGAAAGAATCCTGCCTTTTTTTCAAAATGATCCCCGTAATAAAATTGAGGCCTTACTATCACTGAACAATCGGGTGGTCAAGTCCGGCAAATGGTGATGACATTTTTCGATGATTATAAATTGACTTCCTCTGTCATCCTGTTTATAATCAAAATTACAAAAAAGCAATTCCCTGATAATATAAACATGCGTCTTCATTACTGAAAATAAATATCACACGCATGAGGGGCCAATTTTGGCTGACAGGAGAGATTTTATACATGAACGAAGACACAACCGGTAGAGATGGGGGAAAAAAGATCGGCGTACTGGGAGATGAGGCTCTGGAGCACCTGCGCATCCAGGAAGCGCTCAAAGAAAGTGAAGCCAAGTTCAGGGTTCTTGGCGACGCGACACCCACGGCGGTGATGCTGTATCAGGACAACCGTTTTATTTATATGAACAAATCAGCGGAGAGGATTTCCGGTTATTCCGCGGCGGAACTTTACAATATTAATTACTGGGGTATCGTTCATCCCGATTATCGGGCGCTCGTCGAGGAACGCGGCCTGAAGCGCCAGAATAGCGAAGAAACAATCAGCCGCTACGAATTCAAGATCATCGCGAAAGACGGAACGGAAAAGTGGGTGGATCTGGCCGGAGCATCCACGATGATCGGGGGGCGGCCCGCCGGGATTATCTCCCTGGTCGACATCACCGACCGCAAACGGATGGAGGAGGACCTCCGCAAATCTGAAGCGAAATACCGCCTGCTGACGGAAACGCTTGCGGATGTCATTTTTACCACGGACGAAAATCTGCGGATAACATATGTAAATCCCGCGGTGAGCCGGCTTCGCGGCTATACGGTGGAAGAGGCCACGGGGGAAACCGTTGACCGTATTTTAACACCGGAGTCTCTGAAGGTTGCCCTGAAAAGTTTTGAGGAAGAAATGAAGCTGGAAGCCAGCGGATTTCGTGACCCCCATCGAATTCTCAAACTTGAACTGGAAGTAACCCGCAAGGATGGATCGACGGTCTGGACGGAAATCATTTTCAAACCCATCCGCAATGAGGAAGACACATTTACCGGTGTGCTGGCAGTGGCCCGCGACATCAGCGACCGGAAGCGCGCCCGGGAGGAACTCCATACATCGGAGGAGAAATACCGGTTGCTGGCGGAAACCATTCCGGATGCCATTTTCACCATGGATCTGGATTTCCGCATTACGTATATGAGCCCGGCGGTGACCCGGCTTCGCGGATACTCAGTCGAGGAGTCTATGGCGCAGCGCATGGAAGAGATTTTAACGCCGGCCTCCCTGGAAACAGCCACGAAGGCCTTTGCCGAGGAGATAGCACTGGAAGCCGGCGGGTCCATTGACTACCATAGAACGCGCACCCTTGATCTGGAGGAAATCTGCAAGGACGGATCAACCATCTGGACGGAAACCATTTTCAGCGCCATACGCGATCAGGATCATAAAATGATTGGAATGCTGGGGATCACGCGCGACATTACCGAACGCCGGAAGGCCGCCGAGGAGCGCGAACGTTTGATCGCGGAGCGGCAGAAAGCGCTTTCGGAAATCAAGATTCTCAGCGGGATGCTTCCCATTTGTTCATCCTGCAAAAAAATACGCAATGACAAGGGTTACTGGGAGCAACTCGAAAATTACATCAAGGATCACTCCGGAGCTGAATTCACTCACGGTCTCTGCCCGGACTGCGCGAAAATATTTTCCGAAAAATCGCAAAAAAAATAAATAAATCAACCGCCCCGCAGCACGCCGCGGAGAAGGAACGATAATTCCCCGGTTGATAAAAATCAGGAAATATGCAATCTTACCGTCAAGAAGGATTGATGTTCCGTGTTGCCATTTCATCCGGTTTTAAATATCCAGCTTTCTCCCTGCCGATCGATTAAGAAATATTGTGACTGACCACCGCTGTTGTTGATTGTAACGAAATATTTACAATAAACCTTGGAGAGGATAGCCATGAGAATAGCTGTTTTAACAGGAGGCGGCGATTGTCCGGGCCTTAACGGCGCGATCAAATGGGTGACCAAAACGGCTCTTGATCCTCTTTTCGATCACA
>CAZDYR010000439.1:0-2654 GCA_964509625.1 uncultured Smithella sp.
GTATTCTTCGGGTATCCAGCAGCCGATCAAGCCGTTGGCGCCGGCTTTTTTGCGGATTTCCGGCGTATACTTTTCTTCCTCGTCCGCCTTCTGCGCCACGGGCTCCACTTCTTTAACGGCAAACTTGCCGGCCATATCCGCGAGCATTTTCATTTCGTTGGACAATTCAAAATCCATGTTGATTTCCTTTCCGTTATTTTTTTATGGTCAGATCATTCATCGTTGCGGTCTTTCAGAAGCTCTCTGGCGATGACCAGTCTCTGAATTTCGGATGTGCCTTCATAGATGGAGGTGGCCCGGGCATCCCGGTAGAGCCGCTCAACCTTGAAGTCCTTGAGATAGCCGTATCCGCCATGGATCTGCAGCGCCAGATAGGCGCTCTTGTTCGCCAGTTCCGAAGCAAAAAGTTTGGCCATGGAGGCTTCTTTGGTGAAAGGCATTTTATGGTCTTTTCTCCAGGCTGCCGACAAGGTCAGCAGGCTCGCGGCCTCGAGCCCGGTTGCCATGTCGGCGATCATCCACTGAATGGCCTCAAACGAATTGATGGTCTTGCCGAACTGCTTTCGTTCGCCCGCGTAGCGGATGCTTTCATCCAGACAGGCCCGGATGATGCCCAAGGCCTGCGAGGCAATCCCGATGCGGCCGCTGTCCAGGGCGGTCATGGCTATTTTGAATCCTGTCCCCGGCTTTCCCAGCAGGTTCTCCTTCGGAACTTTGCAGTTCTCAAAAAGAAGCTCCACGGTGTTGGACGCCCTGAGCCCCATCTTATCTTCCCGCGCGCCGATGGAAAATCCGGGCGTGCCTTTTTCAACGATAAAAGCCGAGAGACCCTTGCTGCCTTTTTCCGTGCCGGTTCTGGCAATGAGATTGACGACATCGGCATACTGTCCATGGGTAATGAAGATTTTTGTCCCATTGATGAGATAATGGCTGCCTTGATCCTCCGCCTTGATCGAGAGGCTTCCGGGATCCGAGCCGGCGCCCGGCTCCGTCAGGGCAAAGCACCCCAGCCATTCTCCCCGGGCCAACCCGAAAAGATATTTAGACTTTTGATTTTCATTCCCGAATTTGAGCAGGGGTTCGGTGGAGAGATTGGCCACCGACATCGTCACGGCCGTGGAGGCGCATGAATAGGCGATTTCCTGGAGAGCCAGGCAATAGCTTACCGCACCGGCGCTCGCGCCGCCATATTTGGCAGGGACCATCATGCCCAGCAGGCCAAGCTGCCCCATCTTCTTCACCACCTTCAAGGGGAAGATTTCTTCCTTGTCCCTTTGGGCGGCTGTCGGCTCCAGCTCCTTGCGCGCAAAATCTCTGGCCATGAGCCTGACCATTTTCTGTTCCGCAGTCAGTTGAAAAGACATGTCCTCTCCTTACGGCAGATAGATGACAACCAGGAGCTCTGCTTTTTCCCGGGTTGGATTGCTGAGTTTATGGGAAAGGGATGAATCAAAGCTCAGGCACTCGCCCTTCTTCAACGTTGACGTGTTCTGTCCCACCGAAATCTTGAGCCCCCCTTGCAGAACATAGACGAATTCTTCACCCTCATGGTGGTACTCAACGCCTTTATGTTCGGTCTCGGGATCGATGGTCACGCGGTAGGCTCTTAAATGCTTATCCTTTCCCGGCGGAGTGAGGGGGGTATACGCATAGGATGCCACTCTTTTCCTGTGGCTGGTTGTCCGCCTTTTGGCCGCTTCTTTATCGCGATTTTCCTGCAATTGATCCACATCAACCTTGAAGACGCGTCCCAGTTGGAGAACGACGGCAACAGGCGGGGCTGTTTTGTCTTCCTCAATCTCTTTCAGGAATTTAACCGTGTAGCCGGTATCGTGCGCGAGCGTTTCAAGGCTGAGTCCTTTTGACTCTCTCAATCTGCGGATTCGCCCGCCAAAGGATTCGTCGGTTTTTTTTATCATGAAGCTCTCCCTTCGTTTCTTTTTTAAGAGTACAGTGAGCTCATGTGAATTCAGCAGTGAGCTTTGGGGTAAGCGTGCGGCTGCTGATCGCCCAAGGAGTATAAAAAGAACCATTTTGTGTGTCAAGATGATTCGCAAGAGAGACGGGGATACCCTTAAGTATTTTGAGATGGCAATCGTATTACGCACGGATTGTATATGAAAATGTCTATCAACATTAAAACAGATACTTGATGCCTCAAGGGCCTCCCATTAATTAGGAGGAAGGTGTCATCTTTATCCTTGAAATTCCGGACCAATGCAGGGTAATTACACAAGAACGTCGCCTGGAAAAGGAATACAGTGGACCCTGTTGATGACCTGAAAAATATTTACCGCGATGCCGTACGTGAAGTTGATCCGGCAGGCCTTATTCAGTCCCGGATAAAGAAAGACGGCCGACAACTGATGATCCATGGCCCTGACGCGGAGATTTCCGAAGATCTTTCCCGCTATCGGCAGGTCATCGTCCTGGGCGTCGGGAAGGCGTCGGCCCGCATGGCCGCAGCCATGGAAGACATCCTGGCAGACGAACTCTCCGGGGCATTTGTTCTCACAAAATACGGCCACGGACTAAGTCTTCGGAAAATTCATGTTATGGAAGCGGGCCACCCCGTGCCCGATGAAAACAGCCTGGCCGGAGCCCGCAGGATGGCGCAAATGGCCGGTGCGGCGGACGATTCCACACTCATCATT
>CAZDYR010000440.1:0-2647 GCA_964509625.1 uncultured Smithella sp.
TCTTCAGCGCGTTGGAAGAGGTGCAGCAGACATCGCTTGCGGCTTTGACCTCCGCGGTGGAATTGATGTAGGTCACAAAATACGCGTTCGGCTCCTTCTGCCTCATTTTTTTGACCGCCCCCGCGGCGGCCGCATCCGCCAGCGGACAGCCCGCGTCCACTCGAGGCAGCAGAACGGTTTTTTCAGGTGAGAGAATTGCCGCGCTTTGGGCCATAAAATGCACGCCCGCGAATACAATGATTTTGGCGTCGGATCGCGCCGCCGCCTGGGCAAGCGCCAGCGAATCGCCCAGCACGTCGGCAATTTCCTGAATTTCCGGTCTGGCGTAATAATGAACCAGTAAAATGCCGTGCTTCTGTTTCAGCATCTCACGAATTTTCTTTTGTTGTGGCGTCATAAATGCGTCCTTCTGTTCATTTCTCTTTCCCTAGCGCAAATGCTCATTTAGATCAAGGGGAACGAATAAAGGCGATAGGCGATAGGCAATAGGCTATGGCAAAAGATAATACATCGTTTCTTATTATCTCTTACCTATCGCCCTTTGCCGATGGCCTCTTGCCCCTTATGTTTTTTCATATTGACAACCTTCCCGTCTTTGATAAGGTGCATTCGATAAAAAACCACGGAGATGAACAAGTGATTTCTGTAGAAAAGGCGCGCGAGGCGATTCTTGCCGAATGCCGTCCACTTGGCCTGGAGAAGGTCGATATTATTGAAGCGTGCGGCCGGGTGATCGGGGAGGATGTTTTTTCCCTGCGTGATATTCCCGCTCACGCCAATTCAGCGATGGACGGCTACGCGGTTCGGTCTGCCGATACCCGGGGCGCGCACGCCTTAAAACCCGTGGAGCTCAAGGTGATCGAAACGATTGCCGCGGGCGGCACGCCCCGCAAGTCCGTTAAAGAAGGGCAAGCCGCGCGGATTATGACCGGCGCGGTGGTTCCCAAAGGCGCGGACGCTGTTATTCGCCGCGAGGATACCGAGGAGAAAGGCAAGACGGTGCTGATTAAGATTGCCGCCCCTTCGGGCCTGGATATTCGTTTTCCGGGCGAGGATGTCAAGAAAGGGGAGCTGGTGATCAAGGCGGGCAGTGTTTTACGTCCGGGGCACGTCGGCATGCTGGCCGCTTTGGGGAAATCGTTTGTTCCGGTTTATCAGAAGCCCCGCGTGGCGATTCTGTCCACCGGCGATGAACTGGTGGATATTGAAGCGGATCCGCCTCCCGGAAAGATTGTCAACTCCAACAGTTATTCTCTGGCCGCGCAGGTGCTTGCCTGCGGAGGAGTTCCGGTGATGCTGGGCATCGGCCGCGATCAGAAATCGGAACTGGTGCAAAAGTTTCAGACGGCGCGGCGCTCGGACGTCATTCTTTCCTCCGGCGGGGTTTCGGTGGGCGATTTTGATTTTGTGAAGGACGTCATGGGGGATATCGGCAACGCCATGCACTTCTGGCAGGTGGCCATGCGTCCCGGCAAGCCGCTGGCTTTCGGTTCCATCGAGGGTGTACCGTTGTTCGGCTTACCCGGGAATCCGGTTTCCGTCATGGTTTCATTTGAGCAGTTTGTCCGCCCCTGTTTACTGAAGATGCAGGGATACACAAGTATTTTTCGCCGGACGTTGAAGGCTGTAAGCGCCCAGGACATCCAAAAAGGCATCGGGGTTAAAAACTTCCTTCGCGCCGTGGTTCAATATGAAAAAGGCCGCTATATCGCGCGCCTCACCGGTGAACAGGGCTCCGGCATTCTGAAATCCATGGTGACGGCCAATGCTTTTATCGTTCTTCCTGAAGATGTTTCTTCTGTGAAGAAGGGAGATGAAGTGGTTCTGCAACTGCTTGATGAAACGCTGATGGGGGCGGATATTTCCCGCTTCGCTTAGGCGTTTGGTCCGGCGGCAAGGATATTGTAAAAATGATGATTCAAGAAAGGAATAGTATGCGTAAATTGATTGTTTGTGTTTTTGTTCTGCTCCTGTCGATACCCGCGGGAGCCGCCCAGCCGCAGACCGATGAACAGAAAACTCTCTACGCGCTGGGAGTTCACATGGCGCGGCAGCTGTCCATTTTCAACCTGTCCGTCGAAGAGTACGAATTTGTCAAAGAGGGCATGACCGATGTCGCCGCCGGTAAAAAACTGATTGCCGAACCGGAAGCCTATGGGCAGAATCTCAATGCCCTGGCCCAGTCCAGGATGCAGGCCGTCACGCAAAAGCAAAAAGAGGCGGCTAAGCCGTATCTGGAAAAAGCGGCCGCCGAAAAAGGCGCGCAAAAAACCTCATCCGGCCTGATCTACACGGAGATCAAGGCCGGCAGCGGCGCGCAGCCCAAAGCGTCGGACACGGTAAAAGTCCACTACATCGGGACATTCATCGACGGAAAGGAATTTGACAGTTCCGTCAAGCGCGGAGAACCCGTGGCATTTCCGCTGGGAAAGGTCATTCCCTGCTGGACGGAAGGCCTGGCTATGATGAAAGTCGGAGGCAAGGCCAAACTGGTATGCCCGTCCGATCTCGCTTACGGCGATGAAGGCAGGCCTCCTGCGATTGCCGGCGGAACGACGCTGGTTTTTGAAGTGGAGCTTCTTGAGATAGAAGCTCCGGCGGCACCCGCGGCCAAGTAGTCCTTCCAAAAACGCATCGCGCTGTTGCG
>CAZDYR010000441.1:0-2647 GCA_964509625.1 uncultured Smithella sp.
CGGCAAATTTCCCCAGGGACGTCGCGACGGAATAGTAAGGCGAACTGATGTCGGGTACCGTGGGTGAAAGAATAAATCCCCGCTGCAGATATGAAAAGGCCTCTTCTTTCCGGTCCATACCCCACCTGACGATGCCCAGATTTGTATAAGGTTCGCCGTAGCCTGGATCAGCTTCAATTGCTTTTTGGAAAAAGCCCGGGGCTTTTTCTTTATTACCGTTCTTGAAGGCCAGCGCGCCTTTGAGGTTAAGCGCGGGTGCGTACGCCGTGTCGATGGCCAGCATTTTATCGGCAAGACCATTTGCTTCGGCATTGAGCCCCAGACCTTCCTTGGTGTAAGCCGCGAATTCCATACCCTTCAAGCTGTTTTTGACTTTTTCCGGCATGGAGTCGATAACTTCCTGAGCCTCCGAAAAGCGTTTTGTTTCAATAAAGATCCGGGAAAGCGCGTAATAAATGTCTTCGGCTTCGGGGGTCAGCCTGATGCAGTGAATGAGCGCCTCGACGGCCTGGTCGGTTTTACCTCTGTGATAAAAGTTATTGGCCATGTCCATGGCTTTTATCACCGCCAGCTTTCTTCCTTCGGGGTTGGCCACGGATAACGTCCATTTCTTTTCGATGATTTGCCGGTTGCCGCTCATGGCCGCCCGGTAGTTGATTTTATTGCCGATGAAACTTCTGCTCCCACAGTGGTGAATGAAAACATCCCCCGCGATGTAGTTTTTATGACCGGCCAGTTCGGCTCTCAGGCAGAGGTCATCGTCTTCAAAGTTGCCTGTTCCGAAGCTTTCATCCAGCAGGCCGATCTCTTCCGCCAGCGCTCTTTTGAACAGCATGCAGAAGCCGACGATTCTTCTCAGCGGAATGCGTCGGTCACGATACTGCTTCTGGAATTCTGCTGCAAAGCGCTCCAGGTCTTTAACGGAGTGATACTCGTCGGTCATCATTTTCTGAAGCCCGCTGATGTTATTGGTCATGGGACCGACGATGCCTGCGTCCGGGGCGTGGCTATGGCATTTCAGAAGTCCGGTAAGCCATCCGTCCGCGACGACCACGTCATTGTTCAAAAGCAAAATAAACTCGCCGCGGGAGGCTTCGATCCCCTGGTTGCAGCCTTTGGCAAACCCCAGGTTTTGTTTGTTTTCGATGAGCCGGTAGTTCTCATTTTGCTGAATCTGGGACTGCAGCCATTTGCCGGTGCCGTCCTTGGAGCCATTGTCGATGAAAATAATCTCGTGGAGTTCCGGCGTATGCCGGCGGATGCTCTGCAGACATTCCTTGGTTACGGACAGTTCGTTGTAAGTGAGAATGACGATGGAGGTCATTTGCGCGATGAACTCTTTTTGTTCAAATTTTGGCAGTAAAGTCCGTTTCGGTTCAGCTTCCTGTGATGAGCCTTCCCGGTTCTTTGCCGGGGCTTCCGGTTTTTGAGCGACAATGATGTACTGGTAGGTGAAGAAATTCAAAACTTCTTCTTTGGCCAGCGGCGCGATGGCCAGCTTTTCCTGGTTAATTTTATTGCCCGCTTCTTTTATGGCTTTCTCGTCGATGGATGGATTAATAACTCTTCTGATATCTTTGATGACCAGGCCGCAGCCGGCGAACATTTTTTTGGCCTCTTCCAGAGTAAAAAAACGTAAATGCGTGGCGTCGAGAATCCCGGCATCCTGATAGGCCCAGCGGCCCTTGACCAGATCCGTTAAAATGGTAATGTTCTGAATGTTCGGCAAAGAGGCGACAACATAACCGCCGGGTTTGACAAAGGCTGACAGCTCGGCCAGCGCGTCCCATGGGTTGTAGAGATGTTCCAGCACGTCCAGAGCTAAAAGCAAGTCAAACTCGTTTTTATTCAGCCCTTGCTCCAATGCCAGATCGGTTTGTTCAATGTCGGCTACAATGACGCGGTCCAGATGTTTTCTGGCTATTTGGGCCGCCTCGGCGGAGATATCAATTCCCGTGTATGATTGGACCGGCAACCGTTCTTTCAGATTCTTTCCCGTCAGTCCTCCGGCGCATCCGATCTCCAGTATCTTCCCGGTCGGTAAATGATTCTGAACGACGGTTTCAATGACATCCGGCCTGGCAAAGCCATAATAAGAATCCTGTTTGCTGTTTTTCAAAGGATTGTTGGTATTGACCATCAAAGGGGTATTTCTGGTTTTTCTTTCAGGCTTAATAACGGCTTGCGGTTTTTCTGTTTTCAATAAAATGCAGAAGGTATCGCCCCATTGATCGCTTCCGTCTGTAAATCCGGATTTTCCCCAGTTTGTTTTTGACTCGATGACATCCAGATGAGCCCATTTTGCCAGAGCGCGAAAACCATCCGGATAGTAGCGCCAGCAATCGACGGGATATTTGTGCTCCGGCCCGCGCGACGGGGCCACGATGCCGATCAGACCCTTTTTCTTTAGAACCCGGCTCATTTCTTCAATGATCAGCCAGGGGTATTCGATGTGCTCGAATGCCTGTCCGGAAACAATCACATCAAAAGATTCATCGGCTAATTCCGGCCAGCGGTATGGATCGGCGGGAACGTAGTCGACATTGGGGCCCGGATTAACATCCAGTCCAGTGTATGTGTATCGGGTGGTATCCGCAAAAATCTCTTTATAGGTGCCGTTGACACCATAGCTTCCGACATCAAGAAC
>CAZDYR010000442.1:0-2644 GCA_964509625.1 uncultured Smithella sp.
GGGTAGCCGTGGTCGGACAGATGAACCCGGATCTGATGCGTCCGTCCGGTTTTGATTTCAATATCCAGAAGCGTTGCCGTGCCGTAACGTTCGCGCACTTTCCACAACGTGAGCGCGTCTTTGCCGTGACGGCTTTTTGTAGACATTTTCTTACGGTCTTTCGGATGGCGTCCCACAGGTATGACGATTTCACCGCTTGCGCCTTTGACGTCGCCCCAGACCAGGGCGATATATTTTTTATGGACATCATGTTTTTCAAACTGGAGGGAAAGACTGCGGTGCGCCTGATCCGTCTTCGCGGCCACGATCAGGCCGGATGTTTCCTTGTCCAGCCGGTGCACAATCCCCGGCCTTAAAACACCGCCAATGCCGGAAAGATCATGGCAATGAAAAAGAAGTGCGTTGACGAGCGTTTGATCCGGATTTCCCGGCGCCGGATGTACGACCATACCCGCGGGTTTGTTAATGACAATAATCGCGGCATCTTCATAAACGATATTCAGCGGAATGTCCTGCGCAGCGGCAACCGCCTCGATGGCCGGTTCCAAATGCAGTTCTACAACATCACCGGCTTTGAGGTGTTGGCTTACCTTTGGTTCTTTCCCGTTGACTAAAACGTCGCCTTCTTCAATGGCGTATTTGATCTGCGAACGGGAGAACTCCGGATCCGCCTGCGCCAGAAACACATCCAGACGAAGCCCGGCCTGCCCGGCGCTGACGGTAAAGGATAAGCTTCTGTGTTCCGAATTTTCTGCGGCCAATATATTACTCCAATCATGTCCCCCGACGACGGAATGTGTCGGAATAGTTGAACTGACTTACAAATCGTCATGCCGGCGAAGGCCGGCATCCAGAAATCATTAATAATACTGGATTCACCCTAAAGGGTAAACGCCAGATCGCGCCGGATTGCTTGCCCGGTCAATCGTCAAATAATATCTTCCATATCGCATTCGAGCACGCGCGCCAGCTTCACCAGCAGGTCAATACTGGGCTTACGCTTGTTGTTTTCAATCTGGGAAACAGCGGCAACGGACACCCCGCAGGCCCCGGCCAGTTTGGCAATCGTGAGATTGCGGTGCGCGCGCCAAATCTTCAGTCGATTTTCTCCGGAAACCAAGCGTTTGACGAAATCACTGCCATAGGTTTCTTCGCCTTCGGCAATGGCTGCTTTGACATTGCGCGCATCGCGGATGTCTTCAAGTTCTTCCAGGCGGCTGACCATTTTTTCCCATTCCTCAAACGGAACAATGGCATATTCCGGCGCGCCTTTATGTTTAATAATTTGAACGTTCATTTATAAACATCTCCCCTCGATCCAATTTTAAGGACATAGACAATCAATTCTTTTTTGACAACATCGCAAACGGCGCGCCAGTCACCCACGCGCAGTCGCCAGAATGCCGAACCCTTTAACCGTTTCCAGTCACCCGGATACGTTGCCGGATCCTTTGCGATTTTTCCAAGCTCGGTGTCAATTTTTTCCCCGATTGCTTTCGGCATTTTCAGCCTGACTTTGACAGCCTGCTTGCTGTATCTAATTTCATACATGATTTGATATTAACTAACAGTTAAATAATAGTCAAGATGATTATAACAAAAGAGAAGGAACCCTATTATTGGTCCGATATTTGCCGCAGGCCGTCGATCACGAACCCGAATTCATCTTCGGCCACGGTGCGCAAATCGATCAGTATTTCATTTTCATCCACGCGGACGATAACCGGGACCGTTGCCTGGCGCAGTTTGGCCTCCATCCGGCTCGCCGGCATTTTCGCGGACTTCACCGCAACAACCGCGGAAGGAATATCCTGCGTCGGGAGCGATCCGCCTCCGGCGGCGGCCATGGCCTCTTTGAGTTCAAAGGTCAGATCGGGAATATTGGCGCGTTGAAGCTTCTGGATCAGCTTGCGGGCCCGCTTTTTGACATCAACAAACGGTTCGGTGAGCGCCTTGAGGGGGCGTAACGATAAATGCGCTTTATCCTGCGCAAGGTAGTGCATCAAGGTTGCTTCCAGCGCGGCCAGTGTGAACTTGTCGATGCGTAGCGCGCGGTTGAGAGGGTTTTTTTTGACGCGGGCCAGAACATCTTTTTTGCCGACAATGATGCCTGCCTGCGGCCCCCCCAGAAGCTTGTCGCCGCTGAAGGTCACGACATCGACGTCCGTGGCCAGCACTTCGCGCACCGTCGGTTCATGCTGCAGGCCATATTGATCCAGATCAATCAGGCAGCCGCTGCCGAGATCATCAAAAACCGGGATACCATGATGCTTTCCCAACGCCACCAGGGGCAATAGTTCGGCTTCTTCGGTAAAGCCGATAATTTTATAATTGCTGGTGTGCACTTTCAAGATCACACCTGTATTCGGGCCAATGGCTTTTTCAAAATCAGACAAACGCGTACGGTTGGTGGTTCCTACTTCACGCAGGATGGAATTACTTTTCGTCATGACGTCCGGAATGCGAAACTCGCCGCCGATTTCAATCAGCTCGCCGCGCGAGACAATCGCTTCTTTATTCTCCGCCAGTGTATTGAGGACCAGCAAGACAGCCGCCGCGTTGTTGTTGACGATCAGGGCGTCTTCGGCCCCCGTGAGCGCGCAGATGAGCGTGCTCACATGGTCGTAACGCAGGCCGCGTTCGC
>CAZDYR010000443.1:0-2644 GCA_964509625.1 uncultured Smithella sp.
GCAACGGAGCTTGTGATGACAGGGTTTCCTGAGCCGATTAACGTGAGGCCTTTGGTCAGTGCGAGTGTTTTTGTCCAGGTTGCGTTGCCTGATATGATAATGTGGTCGCCCATTTTTGCTTTTACAACACAGCTCCTCACGGAATTAAAATCGGCCGTGCTGGTCCATTCCGGACTTGAGCCGGTGCAAGCGGCAAATGAATTGTTGTACAAGAAAATACTGATAATAGCGGCTAACGCGAAAACGATTTTTTGCAGTCCTTTCATTCCACACCTCCCCACGCAGGTACTATCGGATAATACGAAGAAAACTTCAGTGACGGAGGTCACTCCAAAGAGTCCCCAAAGACCTTTTCACGAAAAACCGGTTTTGCTGTGCTGGCCATTCAGAAAAGAAGAATATTTTATAAGTGTATGATTTATATAACATAAAAGGCAGAGCCCATTGGCTCTGCCTTTTAAATTCCCATGGTAAGAACCATGGTTTGCTAAATCCTATGAAAACGGATTTATTTCTTAATTTTTCTTCTTACTCCTGCCAGGCCAACCAGGCCCAAGCCCAGGAGCAGCATTGTGGCCGGTTCCGGGACGCCAGTGGGGATTTCGCGAATTGTCATGGTTGCTCCCTGTCCCCAATCTGTTATGTATGTTTCCGGAGCATTAAATGACTTGCCGAAAAAAAACCAGTCGACAAACGGAAAATACTGTCCGCCGTTTGGTGGATCTGGCGCTCCCGTCAGGTCAAAATGCATCCTGACATGAGATTCATTCTCTCCTAAATCAACGGAAATCATAATTTCAGTGAAAGGATATTTGGAGTCTGAGGAACTTGACGCCAAGTCGGACGGCATTATCCCCGCCACGCTGTCCAAGCCAATCAGATTGTCTGCGAAATATGTCCACACACCCGTTTTGACACCCGTATCATCAAGCGCTATGCCTTGAAACTGATAATTAAATTGATACATATACGCCGCCTGAACCGGTGCGGCCAGAAACAACAACAAAATAAATGCAAGCAAGAAACGTTTCATAAGCCCCTCCTTTGAGAAATGATTTTTGTTGCATTATTATTTCCCCTGGCTAATCCAGACGCAGCAGGGCCAGGTGACAACATCGTTTTGAGATATTCAGCGCCGAAATTCTTTGATATTTCGATTGTGAAAACAGAAATCCGTTGGAGATTTAATCAGCAGTTACTTGCCGCGAGAAGATACAAAGGCAAGAAGATATGGAAATAAAACGATATCCGGCAATTTAAATGAAAATATAAAGCAATTTTTATTCCGAGTCACACAGATTTGATGTAATTGATTGATATTGCTGCTGATTATTAAATGACCCTAGCGCGGCGAGAAAGAATAATGTAAATATTTCCGACAGTATTTCGAGGTGGTAAATACGGATTTTAAGCTCATCTATCCGATATTATGCGGGAAAATGAATTTCATCCAAATTGTAAAGAAACTTTACAGTGTCACAACCTTTTATCAAAAATTATGTTGGAAACGGGTAAAAAATTCTCTTTGTTTTATTAGTCTTTGTTCAAAACGAAAAGGGATGTAGATTCCTTGGCAACAATCTGTTGATTTTCATTTAGTATGGTCCCGGCCATATAAATCAAACTGCCGCCTTTGTTGATCACCTCGGCGATAACCCGTACTTTTTCACCAACAAACGCTTTGCCGATAAAGTCTATGTTCAGGCTTGTCGTGATAGCGGAGACTTCGCTGCCCGGATGATTGGCCAGTATTCCCAGAACGTCGCATAACATTGCCGCTCTGATACTGCCATGCAGAATGCCGAGCGGGTCCGACATTTCCGGCCGCACTTCGATTTCACATTCCATTTTGTTGTCATCGACGGAAATTAATTTTGTGTTCAGCCATGCCGTTACCGGATTCATAATTCGGCTTTCCACGGATGATAAATATTTCCCTTCAAGCGATTTCAATTCGCGGATATTCATTTTGTCCTTTCTCTTCCATCAACGCAATAACGTGGTGATCCCGGGCGCAGCGACCGGGCGCGCCGCTTTGCTAAAGGATGGTATCTTTTTTATCAAATTTTTTCTTTTTTCTGTAAAATACCGTTATGGCCATAAAACATAATGAAGGGAGGATGACCCAAAGCAGTTCGCTCCTGATGACGCCCCATCCTCTAAGAGTAAGAAATCGCCGGATGCTGAGTGGCGATACCTCAATGGGCTGCCATGGAAGAAAATATCTCGTGTCACTGAAAGGCGAAAAGAAAGCGACGCCGAGGCCTCCGTTAGTCATGGCATCCAAAACATCATGAAGCATTCCGCATGAAAAAAATACACCGACGTAAAAAATTCTTTTCTTCATCGATTTTTCGGAAATGAATAATGTTGCCGCCAGGGCAAGCAATACGGCAAAAAAAATACTATGAGACAGACCACGATGGCCAAGCCAATGCTGATAGGGTATCCCGATACGAAAGCCGACGGCGTCCATGTCGGGGGCAATCGAGCAAATGACAGCCAGAATTCCGACCTTCAGCCACTGCTGTTTTTGGGCAAGGGTCGCGCTCAACGCTATTCCTGTTACTGTGTGCGCAATGACGGTGGGCAACAATGCTTCCTTTAGATAACGAATTTAACGAATAACTTCCCGCGTGTCACA
>CAZDYR010000444.1:0-2641 GCA_964509625.1 uncultured Smithella sp.
AAAGAGTACTGTTCATTTACAGAGCGGTATTCAAATTGTGGGGTAAAATACTCCTAAGATTTTAAAATAGTTTATAAAAGGAGGAATAAAATGGCGAAATCAGAAACACCTCTGCTTGACGAGCTGGAACAAGGAAAATGGCCAAGCTTTATCAAGGATATGAAAGAGGCTGCTCAAAAAAATCCGATGGCCAAAGATCTTCTTCATCAATTGGAGCTTTCTTATAAGGATAAAATCGGCCACTGGAAACATGGAGGCATTGTCGGCGTCAAGGGTTATGGCGCGGGCGTGATTGGGCGCTATTCTGACCGGCCCGACCTGTTTCCGAATGTTCAGGCTTTTCACACCATGCGGGTCAATCATCCGACGGGGTGGTTTTACAAAACGGACACGCTGCGAAAACTCTGTGATGTATGGGACAAGCACGGCAGTGGGCTCACCAATATGCACGGCGCCACGGGTGACGCCATTTTATTGGGCACCACGACGGATCATATCCAGCCCTGCTTTGACGATCTTTCCGCGGCCGGTTTTGATCTTGGCGGATCCGGTTCGGCGCTGCGGACACCCAGCGCCTGCGTGGGACCGGCTCGTTGTGAATGGGCCTGCATCGACAGCCTCGATGTTTGTTACGATATCACGATGACCTATCAGGATAAAATGCATCGCCCGATGTTCCCATACAAATTCAAGATCAAAGTTTCCGCCTGTGCCAACGACTGCGTTGCATCGATCGCCCGTTCCGACCTTTCAATCATCGGAACCTGGAAAGACGACATTCAGATTGATCAGAAGGAAGTCGTTGCTTATGCGTCAAGTATCGATATCCAGAAAGAGGTCTGCGATCTGTGTCCGACGCGGTGCATGGAATGGAACGGGAAAGAATTGAAAATATACAATGAGGATTGCACCCGTTGCATGCACTGCATCAACGTGATGCCCAAGGCCTTAAGGCCGGGCAAGGAAAGAGGGGCGTCCATTCTCGTCGGCGGCAAAGCGCCCATTGTAAAAGGTGCGCTGCTTTCCTGGGTAGTTGTGCCGTTTATAAAACTGGAACCGCCTTACGATGAATTGAAGGATCTGATCGAACGCATCCAGGAGTGGTGGGATGAGTTCGGCAAATCGCGTGAGCGTTTGGGTGAGCTGATTCAGCGCCTCGGCATGCGTGTCTTTTTAAAAGCCGTGGGTCTTCCCGCCGTTCCCCAGATGGTCAAAGCACCCAGAAGCAATCCCTACGTCTTCTTCTGGCCGGAAGATATCAAAAAGAAGGAGGTAAAGTAATATGGCGGCAAGAACAGATATCGGTCCCCCTGATTATAAAACGATGTTGCCTCCCGTCATTTCGAGAAACTACGGGAAATGGCTCTATCATGAAATCTTAAAACCGGGCGTGCTGATGCACATTTCCCAATCGGGCGAAGCGCTCTACAGTATACGCGCCGGATCGCCGCGGCTTGTGTCGACGGATCACATCCGCGAAATCTGCGATATCGCGGAAAAATACTGCGATGGCTATCTTCGTTTTACCAGCCGTCACAACATTGAATTTCTGCTCGACGATAAAGATAAAATCGAGCCGCTGATTGCCGAGCTGAAAAGCCGCAATTATCCCGTGGGCGGCACGGGACATTCCATCTCCAATATCGTTCATACGCAGGGCTGGGTCCACTGCCATACGCCGGCGACGGACGCTTCCGGCCCGGTAAAAGCGCTGATGGATGAAATTTACGATCACTTTGTGGAAGCCAAGCTGCCGGCTCACGTCCGCATCGCCCTGGCCTGCTGTCTGAATATGTGCGGTGCTGTCCACTGCTCGGATATCGCCATTTTAGGCATCCACCGGACGGTTCCCATGACCGATAATTCACGCGTGCCTAATGTCTGCGAAATCCCGTCCACTGTGGCTTCCTGCCCCACGGGCGCTATCCGCGGCGATATGAAAAACAAAACCGTCACCGTCAACGACGAAAAGTGCATGTACTGCGGCAACTGCTACACGGTCTGTCCGGCCATGCCGATTGCCGATCCGGATAACGACGGCATCTCCATCTGGGTGGGCGGCAAAGTCTCCAACGCTCGCAGCAAACCTATGTTTTCCAAACTGGCGATTCCGTTTCTTCCCAACAACCCTCCGCGCTGGCCGGAAGTCGTCGACGCCGTTAAAAATATCATAGAAGTATACGCGAGCCATGCCCGTAAGCATGAGCGTGTCGGCGAATGGATCGAGCGTGTCGGCTGGGAGCGCTTCTTCAGTCTCACCGGCATTCCGTTCACCGACCAGCACATTGACGACTTTGATCTGGCGACAGAGACGTTTAGGACATCCACGCAGTTTAAATGGAGGTAATGATGAGCGACGATCTGAAAGCGAGGGTTACAGAGCTGTTCCGGGAGAAATCCAAAGGTGACAAAAAGATGTTTTACATTCGGGATGTCACGAAGTGGCTTCCCGACGAAGATCGTCACGCCGTGCAAAACGCCGTGAAAGTTCTCCTGGACGAGGAAGTTTTGAAATACTGGTCGAGCGGAAGTTCGACATACATCATTCTGGCCGAATTCTTTCCCAAGGAATAATGGCGGCAAAACATCAGGGTGCAAGATATGAACCGATCATGCCCGCGCATAGTGATGGCCGCCCTTC
>CAZDYR010000445.1:0-2624 GCA_964509625.1 uncultured Smithella sp.
GATTTGAGAATGTCGAACATGCGCGGGTTGATAAATTGCAGCGCGTGGGCGAACAGGCCCCCGGCAATGCCCGCGAAGAAAGACGAAACCACAAACGCGATAATTTTGACCTGGCGCGTGTTGACGCTCATCAAGTCACTCGCGATTTCATCTTCGCGGATGGACAAAACACCGCGCCCGAAATTGGAATACACCAGGTTGCGGATCACCCAGACGGAGAGAGCCGTCCAGAAAAAGACCCACGGCAGCGTCGTGAGCTTTTCCATGCCCAGAAGCCCGCGCGGCCCACCGACGGCGTCGATGTTTTCCAGAACGGATTTGACAATCATGCAAAAGGCCAGCGTGACGATGGCCAGGTAATCACCGCGTGTTTTGAAAGAGGGGATGGCCACCAGAAAACCGATGAATGCCGCAGCCAGTCCGCCGGCCAGGATCGCCAGCGGGAAAAGCAGATTTTGCGCGCCCGCGGGAAAAGCATGGACGGTTAAAAGCGAGGCGACGTAAGCGCCCACGGCCATGAATCCGGCATGGCCCACGGAGAATTCGCCCATATAGCCGTTGATCAGGTTCAGACTGACGGTGAGGATGATGTTGATGCCCACGTAAATTAAAATCAGCTGCAGATATAAATCCAACAACTCAAAGGTCGAAGCAGCCATGCAAAACCCGATTCCCGCGATCATGAAAGCCGGCCAGAAATATTGATAGCCGGTTAGTTTGTGCCAGTGTTTGAGCAGTGCGTGATAGATGGTTTTGATTGAAGACATGGCTACACCTTTTGCGGCTGGGGCTTGCCCAGAATGCCGTAGGGTCTGACAATCAGCAGGATCAGCAGGAGCGTGAAAGCCACGAAGTCGCGGTAGGTGGACGGGAAAAACGCGGCCACCATAATTTCCACCGCGCCCAGGATAAAGCCGCCGATCATGGCGCCGCGGATATTGCCGATACCGCCGACCACGGCGCAGATGAACGCTTTCCAGCCGACCATAATGCCCATGTACGGGTCAATCACCGGATAAGCCAAACCGTACATGACGCCTGCCGCTCCGCCCAGGCCCGTACCGATGGCAAACGTAAGCGAGATGATCTTGTTCACCGACACGCCCATCAGCGGGACAATGGTTTTGTCCCACGAAATGGCCCGCATGGCCATGCCGGCCTTGGTGTGCTGCACCACAAAATCCAGAATCAGCATCAGGCAAAGCGAAAGGACGATGACGATAATCTGCAAGGAAGAAATGGAAAGCGATCCCACTGTCCAGGTAATATTTTCCAGAAGAGGCGGAATATGTTTGGGATAAGGAGAAAGCGCCAGCGTGAAGTTTTCCAGAAAAAGCCCAACGCCCAGGGCGGTGATAATGGCGGAGACGCGCGGGGCATTGCGCAGCGGTTTATAAGCCAGCCGTTCGATGACGACACCCAGACAGGCCACGCCCAGCATGGATAAAAGCAGCGTCGGGACAAAGGACAGCTTAAGATAGACGGCAATGAGAAAACAGAAAAAAGCGCCGACCATGAACAAATCGCCATGGGCGAAGTTGATCATCGTCAGGATGCCGTAAACCATGGTGTAGCCCAACGCGATCAGCGCATAGATGCTGCCCAACTGCAGGGCGTTTAAAGCTTGCTGAAAAATATAGGCCATAAGTGCATATACCGTTTAAATTAAAGCGCTATCCTTGTTGGCTTTGTTGTCGGCGTCCTCAATGTATTTTCATATACGCCTCCGGCGCCTCCTCCTCGCCACCTCGATATCATCTTTAATTTAAACGGCATTGTTTCCAGATCCTTTCTTCACCAATAATTTATTCCTTGCGAACCCTTCGATCTGCCATAAGATGAAAAGCATAATACGGCTTGAATAATTGGCCATAAGTGCGGATGCCTTTCAAGGAATTACAGCTTTCATCGGCTTGTTCAAACGATCCGGAGGCAAGGCGCGCGAGTCATGAGGAATGAGACGTATCGTTCCATACGTCGCAATGACAAGTGACGAAGCGCAACGCAGCATCAGGACGTTTCAACAAGCCGATCCCGTCAGGGTTTGGCGTTCGCAAACCAGGTAAACTTCCCATCCTTAATTTTTAAAATGACCGCGCTCTTGACCGGGTCGCCGGAGCCTTCCTTAAACTGCATGTTTCCCGTCACGCCCTCGTACTGAGGAATTTGAGCCAGAGCGTCGCGCACGGCCTGCCGGTCGTTTTTGCCCGCCGTTTTGAGCGCCTGCCAAAGCAGGCCGAACGAATCGTACGTCAGGGCGGCCACATCATCCGGGGTAACCCCGTATTTTGCCTGATACGCCGCGATGAATTTCTTGGTCGCGTCGGTCGAGGCGTCCGCCGCGTAATGCGTGCTGAAATAATAATCATTGCAGTCTTTGCCGCACAGCTTGATCAATTCTTCCGACCCCCAGGAATCAGACCCGATAAACGGCACGGTAATACCCAGACGTTTGGCCTGCTGGATCTGGAGAGGCACTTCGCTGTAATAGTTGGGAAGAAAGATAATTTCCGGCCCGGCCTTTTTGATTTTGGTCAGTTGCGATGAAAAATCCTTGTCGTTGGTGGTGTAGGTTTCAAACGAGACGATCTTGCCGCCATTTTGTTCATAAACTTCCTTGAATA
>CAZDYR010000446.1:0-2620 GCA_964509625.1 uncultured Smithella sp.
CGCCATCCACCGTCCACTATTTCGTCTTGCATTGTTATAAAGAAATTGCAATATTTGCAGCCGGCCATTAAAAACTATCCCTAGAAAAGGAGAAAAGAATGACTGTTGCCGCTGCCGTTTGTAAAAATAAACGTCTCGTGATCGGTGCCGACACCCAGACGAATTTCGGCGATAATTGCATGCCGGGGGATAATTACAAAGCCGGCAAAATCCTGACGGTCAACGATTCCTATATTGCGGGCTCCGGCTGGGGGCTCTACGACAATATCCTTCAGGATCTCCTGCAAAGCAGACCCTTTAAAAACCTCAGGCTTCGTGATGAAAAAACCATTTTCAAGTTCTTCAATACGCTCTATTTTAAGGCGAAAGAAGAATACAGCTTCGTGAACAGCCAATGCAACAGCGCCAGTTCACCGTTTGCCGATCTCGATTCCCGGTTTCTGATCGCCAACAAAAACGGAATATTTTTTGTTTCAGCCAACATCAGCGTCCATAAATTTGAAAAATATTTTGCGATCGGTTCCGGCTGTGATTACGCGCTCGGCGCCATTCACGCGCTGTATGATCTGGATTATTCGGCGAAGGAAATTTGTCAGCAGGCCATTCTCACGGGGATGGCCCTGAACATTCATTGCGGCGGGCATCCTGATCTGCGTGAAATCAAGCTCTGAAGTCTGGTTTTCGGATTTGTGTTGAAGAAAATAAGGGGGGAGCACCGGTACAGCGCCCCCCCCCCTGCTGTTGCTATTTCAATTCATTCTCATTCCGCCGCAAACATTGATCGCCTGGCAGGTAATATTTTTCGCCAGATCCGAGCAGAGGAACAGCGCCGTATGGCCGATATCCTCACCGCTCTGGAACCGCCTCAGAGGAATGGTTTTTTTGATGTTTTCCCGCATCTGTTCTTCCGGCTTCCCCGAATATTTTGCCATTTGCTGTGTCAGGCTGCCGCCCTGTTTCTCGCCTATTCTGGTTTCGATGATTCCGGGGCAGATGCCGTTCACATTGATATTGTGCCGTGCGGCGGCCATTCCGATGCCCTGGGTCAGTCCGAGCGCGGCGAATTTCGACGACGAGTAATGCGTATAAAAGTCGCTTCCCTGTCTTGAAGAAGCCGACAGGATATTCACGATTTTGCCTTCCCTGCGGGGAATCATCTGTTTGAGCACAGCCTGGCAGCAGTTATTGACGCCGATCAGGTTGACCTCCAGTGTCTTGCGAAACTCGTCTTCATTGGATTCCATGTACGGCTTGCTGTAGGCGATTCCCGCGCAGTTGATGAGATGATCAATTTTGCCGCTTTCTTTGACGATCTGATCCACCAGCGCGTTGATATCGCTTTTCTTCGTCACGTCAAGCCGTACGGCCCGGGCAAGCAGGCCCTGCGCCGCTATCTGCCCCGCCTTTGCCCTGGCGTCCTCCAGTTCCAGATCCGCCGCATAAACCAATGCTCCGGCTTTCGCGAAAACCTCCGCGATGCCCCCGCCGATTCCTCCGCCGGCGCCTGTCACCAGCGTTACTCTGCCTGTCATGTCGATTCCTATCATTGCAATATCTCCTTTGGTGGATTAATATCATCCCGCCGGCTATTTATCATTTAATTTTGATGAAAGGGTATAAAAATTTTCAGGTGATGACGAGGATCCGGATGCTCAAAAAAATACGTATTGCACTTGCCTGCTTGTTTTTGTTCATGGCGGCTCTGTTTCCGGAAGCGGGGTATGCCGATGCGGTTTCACCGGCAGAATCCGATCGCATACTGGCCGGAATCTTTCATAAATATATTCCGATTTACACAAAATATCGCGGTGTGGAATCCACCAGTAAAAATGTCATTCGGGAATACAACGCGCTTACCCGTGAACTGAAAGGAACCACTGAAGTGATCGTGCACAGAAAAGACTATTTCTACGAGAAGCCGGAAATTAAAGTGCTGTCGTACAAGAAAGACGGTCACAGCGGAGACCCGGCCGATTATCGTTCCTGGGAAATGAAACCGGGTTATCATGTCTTTGACCGGAAAGGGACGGATCACTACACACTGAAGATTGTTGATAAAAAATATATCGGTAAAAGGGAATGTTACCGGATAACCGTTATACCTAAAAAATCGACGGCCAGGCATTTCAAGGGAGAAATCTACTGCGCGGCCGATACACTGGATATTGTGCATACAGCAGGCGGCGCGGGGGAATTGGATTTTCCGATAAAACATTTTCGGGCCGCCTTTGACTATAAAGTGGTGAGTCATGTATCCATGGTTCAGTCGGGCATGATAGAAGTCCTGGTGGATCTTCCGGTTATCTATCCCCATACATTCATAGTAACCGCCACAACCGTGATCGATTCCAGACTTTTTGAATAATATGGAATCATAAGATAATCAGTGAGATGTTACTATTGGACTTGTCAAACGGGACGCTGTCTCGTATATCCTGAAGAGTATATTTTTTAAAGGAGACGATCATGGTAAAAGTCGATGTTGAAAAGTGCATAGGGTGCGGCGCCTGCAGGGCGGACTGCCCTGCCGCTAATATCACCATCACAGACGGTAAGGCCGTTCACGGCAAATGGTGCCTGGAATGCGGACACTGCAGTGCGATTTGTCCGCAGGCAGCGG
>CAZDYR010000447.1:0-2617 GCA_964509625.1 uncultured Smithella sp.
GGATTTTCTGTTTGACCGCAAGGGAGCGGTGGCGGGCCGGAAACTTGCCGACAAGTATGGCTGGAAAATCGGCGACACGATCACACTCAAAGGGAAGATTTATCCGGGGAACTGGGATTTTGTTTTGCGGGGCATCTATCGGGGCAGGGACCGCACCGTTGACGAAACGCAATTTTTCTTTCACTGGTCTTATCTTAACGAAGCCGTTAAAAAAGTTGCCCCCGTCTTTGCCGACAAAGTCGGCTTTTATATGGTCGGGGTCACCAACGCCGATCTTGCCGCCGACACGGCGGTCGCGATTGACCGGATGTTCAAAAACTCGCTGGCGGAGACCCTGACGGAAACGGAAAAGGCCTTCAATCTTGGTTTTATCGCCATGGCCGAGGCCATTGTCACCGCCATTCAGATGGTTTCGTTCATCATTATCCTCATCATCATGGCCGTGGTTGCCAATACGATGGCCATGACCACCCGGGAGCGCACGGGGGACTACGCGATCATGAAGACGATGGGCTTTGGCGCGAAAGATATTACGATCCTGATTTTCGGCGAGGCGCTGGTGCTGACGATGACCGGCTGTCTCATCGGTGTGGCGCTGACGTTTCCCGCCGCGGGGATTTTTGGCCGGGAGCTGGCAACGTATTTCCCGATTTTTATTGTTTCCCGGACGACGGTTTACATGGATGTTGCGGCGGCGCTTCTCATCGCTTTTCTGGCGGCGATCATACCAACGCGCCACGCCATACGCATTCGCATCGCCGATGGATTAAGGAGGATCGGCTGATGGCGTTGCCTTTATCCTATAGTGTCCGCAATCTTTGGAGACGCAGGCTTACAACGACTTTGACCGTGGCCGGCATGGCGCTGGTGGTGTTTGTGTTTGCAACGGTTTTGATGATGGCGGCAGGTTTGGAAAAAACCCTGGTGGAGACCGGTTCACCCGACAACGTGGTGGTTGTGCGCAAAGGGGCTGATTCGGAAGTCATGAGCAGCGTCGAGCGCCAGGCGGCTTCGATTATTGAAATGCTGCCGCAGGTGGCGGCAGGCGCTTCGGGAAAGCCGATGATCGCCAAGGAGCTCGTCGTGCTGATCGCGCTCAAAAAGCGGGGTGAGGAAATCGCCTCCAGCCACTCCAATGTGATCGTGCGCGGTATCCAGGCCGCGTCAATGCCGCTGCGGCCTCAGGTAAGACTGGTTTCGGGCCGAATGCCGCGTCCCAATTCGATGGAAGTTCTTGTCGGCAACAGCATCGCCAAACGTTTTCAGGGCGTTGAATTGCAGCAGTCCCTGAAATGGGGAATGCGCAGCTGGACGGTGGTGGGTGTTTTCGACGCGGGCAACACGGGATTCAGCTCGGAAATCTGGGGGGATGTCGATCAGGTGATGCAGGCTTTCCGCCGCCCCGTTTTCTCCTCGCTGATTTTCAAATTGAAGACTCCCGACGCGTTTGACGAGGTCCGAAAAGCCATTGAAAATGACCCGCGCTTCACGCTGGAGGCCAGACGCGAAACGACCTATTATGCGGATCAGTCGGAAATGATGGCGAAGTTTCTGCGCATTCTGGGCACGACGCTCACCCTGATCTTTTCCATCGGCGCGATCATCGGCGCGATGATCACCATGTATTCCGCCGTAGCCAACCGGACGGCGGAAATCGGCACATTGCGCGCGCTGGGATTCCGGCGCCGCAGTATCCTCTCGGCCTTTCTGACCGAATCCCTGCTCTTGGGATTTCTGGGCGGCGTGATCGGATTGTTTTTCGCTTCATTTATGCAATTCATGTCAATATCAACATTGAATTTTCAGACGTTTTCCGAACTGGCGTTTAAATTTACACTGACGCCCAGGATCATTGTGGAGTCGATGATTTTTTCCATGTTCATGGGGTTTATCGGCGGTGTGCTGCCGGCGCTTTCCGCATCGCGCCTGAAGATCGTGGATGCCCTCAGGTCCGCCTAGCAGACGACAGCAAGCTACCCTGAAGATGGCTCCCCCGGGGGGATATCATTTATTTGTGTATCTTAAATTTGCGGATGATCTTCTTCGGCCAGACACGCCGCGCCGTAGGCTGCGGTCAGGCGCGGGTGATCCGGCACCAGGATTTTGATTTTCAGCGCTTCGCCGATCGCTTGCGCGAGACCTTCATCTTCTCCGCCTCCGCCGGTAAGCACCACGTCCGGCTCCAATTTCAGCCTTTTCACCAGCATGCTCACTTTTGACGCCATCGCGCGGTGCACGCCGGCCAGAATGTCCGCCGCCTTCGCGCCTTCGGCGATGCGGGAGATGGTTTCCGATTCGGCAAACACGGCGCAGTTGGTGGAAAACTCTACCGGGTTTTCCGCTTCCATGGAAAGTGGTCCGATGTCATCGAGGCTGACGTGCAGAATGCGGGCGATGACCTGCAGAAATCTTCCCGATCCGGTGGCGCATTTTTCACTCATCAGAAAATCGGCTATCCGGCCCTGCGGCGTGATCTTTGCCGCTTTCGTAAACTGACCGCCGATGTCGATGATCGTTCGCGCGGCGGGAAAAAGACGATGACAGCCCTTGGCCTGGCAGGAAATGTCGGAAACCTGCCGTGCGGCAAACGGCGAGCTTTCAGCGCCGAGGCCGGTGA
>CAZDYR010000448.1:0-2615 GCA_964509625.1 uncultured Smithella sp.
ACGAAGGTTGCATGGCGGTGTTTCCTGGTCATTTCCCATTCAAGTTCTCGCTCCAGATAAGCAAAGACATCGGCGCTGTAGAGCGTGTTTTGCGGGGGAACGGTGGTGCCGTGTATCGAGAAACTGGTCAGGGCTCCGGCCGGTCTATAGACGCCGCTTTCCCTGTCAAGACAGTCGACACGCACCATGGACATCATGGGGTTCACCGCCTTCAGGATGTCCTTTGCCTTTTCCGGATCGGCGTTTTTGTTTGCTCGGTAGGCGGAGATGCTGCGGTTGCGCGTAAAGCCGTATAGTTCAGCGCTCCCCGTGGCGATCTTCGCGGGCCTTCTTCCGTTGTAAGCCTCGATAACCGCCTGGGCGATCTGACCGGTCACGAAATCGAAAAACCGCAGATCCAGTCCGCCGGCGTTGGCCGTGTTCATCAAATAGAAATTGCTCTCCGATAGATTGCCGGGGCCGGAATGGGTATGCGTCCCGGACATCATGATGCCTCCCAGATCCAGGTCGGTCTTTGAGGCCACTCGTTCGGCGACCCGCCGGCGAACCAGCTCAGAGCCGGTCAAAAGATCGCACTGTACGAGGGCCACGGGCCTTTGACCTGCGGACTTCACGTAAATGACGCGGGCATAAAGACGGGTACGGAAACCTTTCCCGAAATTGGCGTTCATCGAGTAGCCGGCCATAGGCATACCCGGCCTCGGGGTGATGTCCGCCCGGCCGACGCCGGCCAGAAGCATCGTCTGCTGATCCGAGGGTAAAGGCTTCGGCTGCTTCGTGTTCAAATGAATGGTGGAGACGCATCCCGCGGCAAAGCATACCGCCAGCACAACGGCAAAGATCTTAACCCGTCTTAACATCGTTGACCTCCCGCACATCGTTTTTTCAATCACATGCCTCGTGGATTCATGGACGCATCATACCTCTTAATATTTCCGCGATGAAAGTATCACATACGCATGATCTTCGGCAAGACGGTTTTCCCGGGGATTGAGCAAATCATTCGCTCCGTCAACCCTCCGCCGCAACCTGCTTCAAAATCCAAGATCTCCTTGACATGACGTCGGCGTTTTGTGTACTCTCCCCTGCGAAATGACGTTTTTTTAAATACATCGCTAAAGGAGGCAACGCATTCTCATGAAGGTGATGGATTACATAGACTGGTATATCCCGTCTTCCGCCAGGATCGATACCGACACCTATCGAAGGGCCAAACAGCTCGTCATATTCTCTCACTTCGGCTATCTCTTCTTTATCCCCAATATTATCAAATGGTACAATATCGGCAGTTCCACCCTTGCCGTCAGTATGTTCATTGTCATGCTTCTCGTCTGCATCCTGTCTCCTTTTGCATTAAAAGCAACGGGCTCCATCAACATTTCCGGAAACATTGTGATGGCCGCTCTAAGCTGGCATTTTTCCATCCTGACGATCATGACCGGCGGGCTGCAGTCCTCCGCCATTGCCTGGAACCTGATCATTCCTTTGTTTGCCGTGACCTTTTTCGGCATTAAGATCATGATTTTCTGGACCGTCATCATATCGTTGGAAATCGTTTTTCTCATTGTGGCCGCAAATACGGGGATCAGCCTTCCCACGATCACGCTCACGGCGAAACAGTTGATGGAGACTCACATTGCCAATGCCATCGGACCCTTTGCCGCCTGCGCCGCCAGCTGTTATTTTTTCCATAAAGGTCTGGAAAATGCGCTCGGCATGCAGGCAGAGGCGCTCCGGGCTCAGCAGGAGGCAACGGCCCAGCAGGAAAAGGCCAGGGTTCAAATCGAAGAAATGTCCAGGGGGCTGGAGCAGACCTTTCTTCAGGTGGGTCAAAACACGGACCGTCTGGTGACGGTCACCATCCGGGAGATGGATACCAAAACGAAGCAGAACACGGCCAGCACTGTCCAGGCCAACGGTCTCATGAAGGACGCCAGCAGGGTTATGACTCAGGCCGATGCCGCAATGAAAGACCTGACCGTCTCCATGAACGACATTACCAAAGCCAGCGAGGATACGTCGAAGATCGTCAGAACCATCGATGAAATCGCGTTTCAAACCAATTTGCTCGCATTGAATGCCGCCGTGGAAGCCGCACGCGCCGGTGAAACCGGCGCAGGATTTGCCGTTGTCGCCGATGAGGTACGCAATCTGGCGATGCGTTCCGCCGATTCCGCGAAAAATACAGCCATCATGATCGAAGACACTGTCAAGAAGGTGCAATATGGGTCTTCGCTTGTCGCCAAGACAAACGCGGCCTTCGCCGATGTGTCCAGCAGGGTGAACCAGGTGGCAGACATCATGGATGAGATCGCCCTGGCCACCGCCGACCAGGCCCACGGTATCGAAGACGTCAACAGGGCCGTCGAGGAGATCAACACCTTATTGCAGCAGAGCGGCAAAATGTCTTTGCTGGAAGCTTAAAACAGAGGCCTCGACGTGAATCAAGGAGTGTAAGATGAAGACAAAATTATTGTTCGTCTTACCGGTGTTTTTCATCATCTGTTCGACGCCCGCCCAGGCGGACATGAAAACGTTTATCCGGGATTATACCTACCAGGCCAGTGAAGTGGACAGCAAGCAGAGCTGTCGCGTCATCGCCACGGAGCAGGTGA
>CAZDYR010000449.1:0-2612 GCA_964509625.1 uncultured Smithella sp.
GGTCACGGGAACCACGGCCGCAAAAACACCGGCCGGGACCGCCAGAACAAAAAAAAGCGCCAACAGCAGGCAACGCGGTATCATGGACCTTTGCTCACTCATCGTGCCCGGCCAGCTTTCGCGCGCGCAACGCCATGATTTCCGTTCGGGTAAAGACAGACTGCACCAGATCAACATGCTGAAGAATATTTTCCCGGCCGCCTTCTTCGCGGTCGATCAGCGTGATCACGCGATCAATCACCAGCCCGGCCCTGCGGGCATGATCAATGGCCGTGATCGTGGAGCCGCCGGTTGTGATGACATCATCGATGATCACCACGCTTTCCCCGGATTTTACATTGCCTTCAATGGCGCTTTTCGTGCCGTGGTCCTTGACGTCCTTGCGCACGATAAACGATTTGATCGGTTTGCCCAGTTGATAAGAAATGACGGCTAGCGCGTTGGCAATCGGGTCGGCGCCCAGCGTCAGGCCTCCCGCCGCGTTGACCGGCGCGTCTTTGATCATATCGAAAAGAATCTCGCCGATCAGGTTCATCCCTTCCGGATCCAGCGTGGTCGGTTTGCAGTTAAAATAAAAATGGCTCTGCCGGCCGGAGGCCAGCGTGAAAGGCGGATTTTCGCTGTATTTAAAGGAGCGTTCCAAAATAATTTCACCCAGGCGTTCCTTCACCATACTCTTATCTATCGACATAAATATTTCCTCCCGTTGCAATCCCTTACGATTGAGAAAGATGATCTTTCAACATAAATTTGATGGGCAGATCCGCCCACGTCTTGTAAGGCACTCCCCTTTTTTTAGCCGGTTCAAACTTCCAGTTCATCACCGCGTTCATGGCGGTCTGATCCAAAATGGCAAAGCCGGATGATTGAAGAACGACGGCCCTGCCGACGCGTCCATCCGCCTGAATTTCGGCTGAAATGAGCACAACCCCCTCGTAGCCCCGCTGACGCGCTATTTCCGGATAAGCGGGCGGCGGATTTTCCCTGTAGAGGGGATACGCGTTGGAAAAAGCCGGCGTCCCTTCCGGCGCGGCGCCGCGTCCTCCCGCGTCGGAAACCGCGCTATGACCACCCGCGGCGGCATAGGCAACCGTCCGAATCGACGGGAAAGCCGCTTGGCCATGGTCGTTAGCAGACAGCGGGACGGCCTCAGCACTTGCCGGTGACTCCGTAAGAGTTTTCTGCACAACCGGAACTTCCCGCGTCACGTCCGGCAGGCCGGGTGTCACTGATGTTCTCCGTAAAGGATGATCCATGACCGTCCGGGAGAAAATGGGCTCCTTTGCGGCAATTGAAACCCACACAAAATCAAGATTCCCCGGGTCTCGCGCGATCATCGCGCCGCCGGACAGGCCGAAAATCAAAATAGCCAAAAGCGCCCCGTGCAGACCGAGCGATGCGCCAATACCCAACCATTTGTTTTGTTTTTCAGCCTTCATGAAACCATCGTCTATTTCTTGATCAGTTGATCAACCATCTTAACAGCCGCCACGCCGTCTTTGGCAAAAGACGCGCCGATGGACTGTGCGTAAGCCTCGGTGACAACCGCGCCGCCAACCAGAAAATCCGTTTTAATTCCCCTGGCGCGGGCGAGCGTGATGACCTCTTTCATATTCACCATCGTTGTGGTCATCAGCGCGGACAGGCCGATGACATCCGGTTTCTCCTTTTTGGCCGCCTCAATGATGACTTCGTCCTGAACATCCTTTCCAAGGTCGATAACACAATATCCGTAATTTTTCAAAAGCAGAGCGACAATATTCTTACCGATATCATGAATGTCGCCTCTGACCGTCGCCAGCAGCACCTTGCCTTTTTGCGCCGCGGCCGCCTGCTTGAGATACGGATCGAGGTAGGCCAGCGCTTTTTTCATCGCTTCCGCGGCGGCTATCAGCTGCGGAAGGAAATAAATCTTCTTTTCATACAGATCCCCCACGCGTACAATCGCCGGAATCAGGATTTCATCAACGAGTTGACCGGCCGGCCGGCCCGTCTTGAGAACCGCTTCGATTAAAGCGGAGATATGATCCCGATCTCCGTCCAGAATGGCGGTGGAGACTTTTTCCTCGGTCGACATCTCCGAAAGAGCGGTTTTGGGCGAGTCCTGAGCGGGCTTTTCGGAAAAATGATGAATAAAATTGAGGTCTGCTTTTTCCCTGGCCATGAGCGCGTCCCCCGCTTTTTTCACATTCATCAGCTCCGCGCTGGCCGGATTGGCAATGGCCATCGTGAGCCCGCAACACTGCGCCATGGCCAGAAACGCGGCGTTGAGCCAGGGGCGCCCCGGCATTCCGAAGGAAACATTGGAGAGACCGAGAAGCGTTCTGGCCTTGAATGTCTTTTTGCACCAGGCGAGCGTCGCCAGTGTTTCCCGCGCCGCCTCGCTGTCTGAAGCAACCGCCATGGTCAGGCCGTCGATGACAAAATCATCTTTGGTCAGTCCAAACTTCTGGGCCTTGCGGAAAATCGATTCAATGACCGCCCGGCGTTTTGGGGCCGTTTTCGGGATGTCGCCGTCGGTGAGCGGCAGCAGGATAAACATCGCGCCGTATTTCGCGGCCAGCGGCAAAAGCCTGGCCAGCTTTTCTTTTTCCCCGGAAATGGAATTGATC
>CAZDYR010000450.1:0-2602 GCA_964509625.1 uncultured Smithella sp.
TTTTTACTATCTGCAGATGGAAAAAAACGGTCGGGACATCCGGACGGTCGAAGATGATCCTTTGCAGATCAATTATCGTGATGAATTTGTCATCAAAGCCGTGGTGAGCGACGACTTGCGTGGAAAGTATACCTGGGCGTCGATTGAAGGGATAGGTGACAGCGGCAACCATCTCGGCATCCTGATGCGCGGCCTGGATTTTGTGAATAAAATCATGCAAAGCGATGTCATGGCCAAAGAAACGCAGGCCGTTAATGTCTATAAAATCAACGTTTATTATCAGAAAGAAAAAATCGCCGTGATCCCGATACGCGTCGACATTACACCCCAGGATTGGCTGAGGTTTGCCCAGGATTCCAGTCATATTGACGCGCGGATTCAATCATTGAAACAGGCCATCGCGCAAAACAGCCGGGATACCGGTGTTAGAAAGGTTCTGGCGGGGATCTATCTGAAGCAAAACAGGACGAATGAGGCCGAATCTCTTTACGTGGACATTTTGCGCATTACGCCTGAAGATACGGGAGCCATGCGGGAATTGGCTCGCTCTTATCTTCAGAGCAAACGCGATGATCAGGCGACTGAAATATTATCAAACCTTGTAAAGATACAACCACAGGATGCAGACGCCTTGGCCATGCTGGGGCTTGCCCATGGCCGTAAAAACATGTGGAACAGGGCGGTTGAATATTACAAACAGGCCGCTCAGACGGACCCCGGCAATCACTCTGTGAGGTTGATGCTGGCCCAGGCGTATGAGAAAGCGGATCAAAAAGCTGCGGCGGTCAAGCAGTATCAGTATTTGACCGAAAATTCACCCGATGCCGTGTCCGCGTGGCGCGCCCTGGGAGATCTGTATCTTAAACAGAAGCATTTCCGTGAGGCTATCGAAAGCTACATGCAAGTCATTAAGGTCAACCCCAGAGATGCCGCGGTCTACGCGAATCTGGCCACCGCCTATGCCGGACAGGGGCAGCTAAATGAAGAAATGCAGAATCTGAAAAAGGCGATGGCGTTATCTCCCGATGATCCGGTCATACATTTTAATCTTGGGGCCGCCTACGAAAGAAGAAAAAAAACGGATGACGCCCTTAAGGAGTACCTGTATGTCCTCAAAAAGAATCCCGAGGACAACGATGCCCTGGAGCGCCTGGCGGACCTGACGTTCAAAAACAGGAAATATGAACAAGCTGTCGAGTACTACGAAAAACTGGGCAGGAAATATCCGAAAAATGCCGATATATTTGTTAATATGGGTTTTGCCTATGGTGAAATGCGGCAGTACGTTTTGTCGGCCGAACATTATGAAAAAGCGGTCGGTCTGGGAGTGAAAAATCAGGCCATCTATTCTAACCTGGCTTACACATACACAAAATTGGGGAAAGATAAAGAAGCGGTTAGTTACTACGAAAAATTATCACCTCAGGATAAGAAAACATCGAGCATCATCGCGAATTATTATCTGAAGGAAAAAAAATACGCCGAGGCCGTCAAATATTATCAGAAAGTCGTAAAACTGGAACCCCGAAAAGCCTCTTCTTATTCCAGCCTTGGATATGCGTATGCCGCCGGCAGAAACTGGGATAAAGCCATTCATCATTATTTAACCGCGTTGAAATACGATCGTGAGGATGATGAAATATATGCCAATCTGGGTGTCGCCTATGAGCAGAAAGGACTTTACCGCGAGGCTCTGAAAGCATATAAAAGCGCTTACGAAATTAATCCGGATACAAAGGTGGCGTCAAGAATTCCCAAATTGCGCATACTGCTGATGAACGAAAAAGAATAAAAAAAACGGGAGCCCATGATGAAGCAGGTGAAACTGAATAATGATAAAATAGGAGGTCGGGCCGGGTTTGTTTTAATTGCCGGTCCCTGTGTCCTTGAAAATGAAGCGTCGGCGACGGAGATTGCTTCCTACCTGAAGCAGCTGACGAAGAAGCTGAAAATTCCTTTCGTCTTTAAAGCCTCCTACGATAAGGCCAACCGGACATCCATTCATTCTTACCGTGGACCGGGGTTGCAGAAGGGATTAAAAATTCTGAAGAACATCAAGAAAAAGGTCGGTGTGCCGGTTCTTTCCGATGTGCATCGTTTTGAGGAAATTGATGCGGCGGCCGATGTGCTGGACATCATGCAGGTGCCCGCGTTCCTTTGTCGTCAGACCGACTTTGTTGTGGAGATCGCGAAAAAAGCCAAGATTATCAATGTCAAGAAAGGACAGTTTCTGGCACCATGGGATGTTGCCAACATTATTGCAAAGATCAAAGCCGCCGGCAATGACAATATTCTCATTACCGAACGCGGTGCGTCATTCGGCTATAATAATCTTGTTTTTGATGTGCGCGCGTTGCCGATCATGAGAGCAATGGGGTATCCGGTCATCTTCGACGCGACGCATTCAGTCCAGTTGCCGGGCGGCGCGGGCACAGCCTCCAGCGGTCAGCGGGACATGGTGCCCTATTTGGCCCGGGCAGCGGTGGCGGCCGGTGTGGACGGTATTTTTATGGAAGTCCATCCAAATCCGGAAAAAGCGCTCTGCGACGGGGCTAATTCGATTTATCTGAACTCGCTCGAAGGGCTGCTGACCGCGTTGAAG
>CAZDYR010000451.1:0-2599 GCA_964509625.1 uncultured Smithella sp.
GTGTTGATGTCGGACACCTTCATGCTCACCAACTGCTGACGCGTCCAGCCGTAAAAGTCTTCGGCGGCCTCATTGGCATCAACAATGCGTTCCGTTTCCGGATCAATAATCATCTTTACCGCCGCGTGGTGCTTGAAGAGATTTCGGAAAAGCTCTTCATTTTCCCGAAGCAGCTTCTCCGACTGTCTGCGTTCAGTAATGTCGCGGATAATCATGCTGGTGCCGCTCTGGTGATCCGAATTCTGAAACAGCGCCGTGGAAATTTCCCCCGGGAACTTCGAACCGTCTTTGCGCAAAAAAGTCAGCTCTCCGGAAAAACGACCGGTACGGGCCCGTTCTTCCAGGGCCGCCGCCAGCCGGGGATCCGTGTTGTCCAACAGCCCGTTGCGGCCGACCTGCCTGATTTCTTCTTCGCTTCTTTCAAAAATCCGGCAGGCGGCGGGGTTGGCGGCAAGAATACGGCCATCGGGAATCGTCAGCAAAATGGCGTCGTTGCTCGAGTTAAACAACAGCCGGTATCGCTCTTCGCTTTCCCGGAGTGTTTCGAGGCTCTTCAGAGAGGTAACCTGATCTGACAAAATCTTGCCTGCAAGAATTGTTGCCAGCGGATAGAGTAAGATGATCGGCAGAGCCAGGCGCTTGAAGGTCTGCAATGCCATTTCTCCCGGCAGCGTGATCATCAGGGCTACCATCAGAAAATGAACGACCAGCCCCATTCCATACAGATTCAGGACGGTCGGCGGACCGGGAAGCCGTTGGAAACGGTTATGCAGCCAAAGGCCGATGCCGGAAGACATCAGAATGGTGGATACACCCATAATCATTCCTGCGCCGCCCAGTGTGATGCGGGTTATGATGGCCATGATGCCGGCTACGGCAGCCGCCCGGGGGCCGAAAAAAAGGGCGCAGAGACTGAGCATGACGGTGCGTCCGTCAAAGATCAACCCCGGTCCCAGAACCAGCGGGCGGAGCATGCCTAGTACGACGACAGCGCCAAACAGGAAACCCTGAAGCATGCTTCCCGTGAGGGTGTCGCGTGAAAAGCGCTTGTCCAGAAACCCGGAGATAATGCTGAGCGCGATCAGCATGGACAGATTAAAAATCAAATCGAGATAAATCATTGAAAAATCCTTAACTCGTTAATTGTGGCTCGTATCTCGTATCTCGTGAAGCGTGTTTCGTGAAGCGCGTCTCGAACTTTAAGCTTCATGCTTCTAGTCGTTCTACCAGATTTCTCAACACAAGCGAC
Organism: uncultured Smithella sp.; assembly: GCA_964509625.1. GTDB lineage: Bacteria > Desulfobacterota > Syntrophia > Syntrophales > Smithellaceae > UBA8904. The sequence continues at coordinate 1,250 of CAZDYR010000451.1, forward strand.
TCATGATCCGCCTTATCGAAAATATTTTATCTTACGATTTTCGGCTTTCTTCATTCACGTCTCCACAGAATCTGCTTTCGCTTGTTTCGCGCTTCACGCTTCACGAACCACGCTTCACGCGTTCTTCTCCAGCTCCGTGATTTTTTCCTTGAGCTCCCGCATCTTGAGTTCCCGGTCCACAAACACGCGGTTGAGCCGCTCCAGTTCCATATTTTTTGCGGCGAGTTCCCGAGTTCTTTGGGCCACTCTTTCTTCAAGTTCCTCATTGCTTCTTTTTATTCTGGTTTCGTTTGCCTTCCGGTCGGTAATGTCATTGATGACGGCGTAAAAAACGCTTGTCCACATCTGTTGATACAACTGCAAATGAACTTCCACCGGATAGTCGGACCCGTCCTTCCTCCGGTGCACTTCTTCAAAAACAAGCTGTTCTTTTTCACCGGTGATCAATGGCCGGATCATGTCCCGGAAAATGTCCATCGATAACCGAGGCTTGATATCAATGGGCGTCAATTTTTTAATTTCTTCCAATGTGTAACCGATGTTCTTCAGGGCGCCCTGATTGGCGTATTCGAAAAGGAAGGTTTCCGCGTTAAAAACGTAAATTTCATTAAGGCTTTTATCGATGATATCCATCAGTCTGAAGCGGTCGCTTTCCGTGCGTTTGCGTTCGGTGATATCATCAAACATGGCGACGATATGACCGGACGGCAGCTTGGAAACATAATTTTCCGCCCAGAAAGTAAGCTGCTGGTCCGAATACACGGACATGGGGAGCCACATGGCCTCTCCCGTTTTCCAGACCTGCTGAAAAACACGGAACAGTCCGAAAGCATCGACGCTTGGAAACACTTCCCGGACGCTCCTGCCGACAAAACCTTCCGAAACGCCCGTGATTTTCTGGCCCGCGTTGTTCATGTCTGAAAAAATAAAATCCTCGCCGTTGTTGACCGCCTCGTAGATGGCCACGCCGCTGGACATGTGGTCAAAAAGCTCACGAAAACGCGATTCGCTGGCGTGCAGGTCTCTCTCGGCGCGCAGATTGTCCTTCATGGTTTGCAGGATGACGCGTTTGCGGATGTACAGGATAGCCAGGATGACGAACAGGAAAAGCAGAGCGGCAATGGTGATGGTCTGCGTGATATAAGACGCTGTTTCAGCGATGATCGTGTCCTTACCACGTCCGACAAACACATGCCATCCGGTGTCTTTCATCGCGGCGAAAGAGACATGACGGAGAGCTCCGGCCGCATGGGGGTCCGCGGCCGAAAAAGTCTGAACCCCGGACGTGCCGGCTTTCCGGACTTTGAATACCTCGAAAAACGAACAGCGAATCAGTTCTTTATCATAGGG
>CAZDYR010000452.1:0-2593 GCA_964509625.1 uncultured Smithella sp.
CATTGATTTTGCTCTTTGCACGATTTCGATGATTCCCGGATGGGCGCAGCCGGTGATAATCACCAGACCTTTTGCCGTTTGAATGATTAACGCATTTTCCAGAGTGCCTTTGATGAACGGATTTTGCTCCCGGTCGCTTGTCACCATGGCCCCCGTTGTAAAAACGTTTTTGCAGACTTCCACGGAATCATTCGGCACATCCAAGATCCGGACATGCTTGTTTCTCTTGGAAAATGCGGGAAGGCCGCTGATATGATCGTTATGGTTATGAGAAATGACCAGGGCATCAATGGATTCGGGTTTGATGTTGAGTTTATCCATGTTTTTCAATACATCACTGTCGCCGATATCGAATAATATGGTTTTTTCTGCGCCCGAAATCAAACAGGAATATCCCCAACCGGTTTTCAGTTCCTTGTTGGATGAGCTGTTGTCATAGAGGACCCTAAGGATCAGGTCGCTTTTATGGTCTTGTGCACAGGCGTGATCTGTGCTGACCGCGACAAGAAACAGCAGTGTGACGATATAGGCGCTTAATATAAGACATCCGTTAAATCTGTCATGAACCTTTTTCATTGCAGCTCATTTCTTGCAGCGGCGGTTTCAGGGTTTAAAAACATTAGTCCGTTTCGCGCTTTATCAATGACTGTTTTGAAGGTGTTTTGCCAGAAAGTTTTTAACCTTCATATTACTGTCCATGGCGGCTTCCCTGTTGTATCTCAGATCGATAAAGTAAAAATATTCCGCAGCGATATTATGATAAATTTTGAGCGTTCTTTCCCCGGCTAAGTCAAATCCCGGATCAGCGACCGGATAGACATTTAATTGAACTTCATGGACATTTTGATCGAGTGACACCATCTTCGATCTGCTTGTTTTTCCATAATTCCCTGAGACACCCTCCATGGCCATGATCATTAAAGGCGCATTGAATCCTCTTAACTTATTGGGCATGGCAATATTTCCGAAATAGAAATCGATCTTTTCACAGGTCATCGGATAAAAACTTATGGCAGCCTGGAAAGGTTTTGCCGCTGTGAGGATGCCTCTGAAAATAGCCGCGCCGCCATATCCCCATCCCATTACCGCAATTTTACTGGCATTGACATACGGTAAACCCGCAAGATAATTTTTTGCGTCCATTGCATCGTTGGCTCTGCTGGTGTGTTGATACCAATAGAGATTCATAAAATGATCCGGTCCATAATCATACAATGCTATTCCCCGAGACCCCATGCTGTCCACCTGTAAGACGACATATCCCCAACTGACCAGTTTTTCTTCCCATTCCCTGTCCATCAGAGCGCGCTGTTCTCTGTCAATCAACAGGACAACCGCCGGAAAAGGGCCCTCTCCTTTGGGCTTTTTCAGCCAGCCCTTTAGTCTTGATTGGTCGCCCCGTAGCGCGTCTCTGTAAGTTCTTTTAAAAGTGATGCTGTAAGTATCGCTGAAGGGATCGTTAATAAAGCTGTCGTTGTGTGCGCATGATGTAATCATGAAGACCATGAACGACCACAGGCAGATTTGAACAAACCGGGTGAAGTACTTTTCCATAAGTGTTTTCGCTCCTTAAGATCAAATTTCAGATATCAGATGGACGTTGTGAATTTTTGAGCAGTTTATGGAATCGCGACTAAAATGTCTTGTCATTTATTGCTTTTAACGTTTCCCGGATTGCTTTTTATGCGGGGCGGCAAACTATTCATGCAGAGGTTTAATGGGCAGGTAAAGATCGAGCACGTGATGCTTGAGAGGATGGGTTTCAACAGGCTGACAGTATCGCTGATATAGCGGACGGGTGGGGCGCACGTCCAGCTGATAATTGCTGCGCATGGCCCAGTTAAAGATGAAACTCATCCACATCTCGTCATAAAATTTTTCCGATTCTACTTCGCAATGCCTGACGGCATATAACCCGCCGGGAATCGTTTGTATGCTTATCCCGTTATCATTTTTCACAGATTCGGAGAGGGTAATGCAGACATCGAAAATTCTTTTTTCTTCCGGTGTCAGGGAAGCATTACTCCACATGACGACGACAACCATCATTCCCTCCTGGACATGCCCCCTGGGAATGGCCCATTGAAATAGTCGCTTGAAGCTTTCAGGTATTTCCTCACCAGTCGGCCCGATGCAACGGATATAGGCAACAGCTAAATCCGGCATCTCCCTGATTTGTACATCCTGGATGACCGGTTGATGGAGTATCTGATCTAAAGGCAATTGCCGCCTCACGCAGAATTCATCATAGAGAAGGCTTTCCTGAGGCGAAAGATCGTCATTATTCCTCTCCTTTAAACCGAGCAGCGTTTTGCAAAAATTTTGCCAGTGAAGGTCTTTACGCAGCCGGGAAGGTGTGCCTCCGTGAAAAGCTTTAAACATTTTTGCGAAATTCTGGGAACTGGAGAAGCCGCATTCCAGAGCAATCTCCGTTATGGATTTGCGCGGATAGCAAATGAGTTTGATATTTGCTTCCTCGTGCCGCAGGTGCCGGATGTAATTTGCTGTTGTTTGACCCGCCACGGATTTGAAAATCCGGTGAAAATGATATTTCGACATGCCGGCCATCCTGGCAAGCTTATCCAGATCCAAA
>CAZDYR010000453.1:0-2585 GCA_964509625.1 uncultured Smithella sp.
CGTCAGGTGACGTCCTGAGAGGAGCAACCATCAGCCGGGTTGCCGATGATCTGATCACAACAGGGATGACGGGGATTGACCGAATAGAGGCGCTTTTGATTCCGCCGATTTCGGAATGCCTTCATGCATTGCCTGAGTCTCTGCACGGGTTTGTGGACTGGGAAATTATTTTGTCTGATACCATCAAAATGGACAATGACTTTGCGGCTTTACTGACGAAAAAGATCCCCGGAATACAAGCATCTTCCGGCAAGGTATATGCCTCGCCAAATCCGCGTGGTACATTTATCAGCCGGATTGCCCGTGCCGGTGAAGCGCTTCTGAAACGGCGGATTGAGGGGGTGGTCGTGGCCTGCGCCGATTCGCTATGTGACACTGCACGACTCAACAAACTGATGCTGGACGGACGTTTGAAGGACCCTGACAACCCGTACGGAATCCTGGCGGGAGAAGCAGGAGCAGCGGTATTGCTGGAGCGTGAATCAGCAGCCCGTCTTCGCAAAGCGCCGATTCTCGCCGCAATATCCGCGTGGGGAAGCGCTACCGAGCCTCATCCGTGGCCAGACGGCAAACCATCCAAAGCACTGGGGTTAACCACAGCCTTTCATCAGGCATTTGCAAATCTTGATGATCGGGGGGCCAGCGTGGTTCATGTGATCACTGATGAAAACGGCGAACGTGCGCGCGCCCTGGAATGGTCCCTGACGGCCGGGCGCATCTTCCCCAATCCGGACCAGGAAAGGTATCTCTGGCATCCGGCTGCTGTAGCCGGCGAAACGGGCGGCTCTCTTGGTGCCGTTGTGCTGGCAGATGCCATCATGCGCCTGATCATAAGCACACCGCCTTCAGACCGAATTGCACTGGCTGTTTCAGACGATCAGGGTAGCCGTCATGTACTATGCCTTGAGCATGTGGATCAGCCTGAACGGGAAGAATATTTTGCAAAGATCCGCAGCACACTTGGCTGCAGGGAAACAATGAGGGAGAAACAGTAAAATGGGAGCGACTGTCACGGCCAACCATCAGACCATTGTGCATAGGGACAGCGGCGGCACTGTTGTGACATCTCCGGATGTATGCCAGACCCAGGCAGGCATTGCGGTTGTGCCGATTCCTTACGTCAACACCGCAAGATCAACCGACACAACGCAGGGAAGCACTACCGTAACTATGGATTCTAATCCGGTCATGCTCTCCGGCAGCGTTTTTTCCACAAGCAGCGGCGATGAACCGGGGACAATCGGCGGAATTTCCTCCGGCGTGAATAAAGGCAAGGCCAGGTTCATCACAACTTCCAGCGATGTCATCGTTGAAGGAAAACCGGTCGGACGCCGGTTGGATTTGATGGTCAGCAACCTTTCCTCCTCCGGCAATACACCACCTGCCGCACTGCAGCAGCCCAATACTGGCGCCTCTCCCATAGACAACGATGGCTATGTCCTCGCGGTTGCCCTGGAATTTAAGCATCCGAATGTTGTTACCGGCGATAAAGAACCGGATTCGCCTCGTCTATCGCTGCCCTATACCTTGTCGGGGTCTCAAACCGTGCAGTATAAAGAAGACCACATCTATCCGGGTGTTTACAGAAAAATGACTCAAGAAGGAATTTACTCATTAAAAATTGACGATTTCAAAATGGAGGACAGGCATATAATTCAGGGGGCCAAAAACAAACAGCCGGTTTAGAACAGTGATAAAATGCAGTTTGTGAAAAGCCACCTCTCAAGAGGCAAGACACAACAGAAGAAGTAAGGAGGATAGTGATGCGGATACTGCCAAAACTGCTGATTGCGGTAATGATCAGCCTGAGCCTTTGCGGATATTCAGACGCCGCTGAGAAAAGAACACCCCATAAGCCAACAGGAACAACGAAAGGAGCAAAACAGGGAATGAAAACCTACTACATGGGCAGATTTGCCATCGACCTGCCGGCAGAGTTTAAACTGGAGATCCAGAGTCAAAAGCTTCGATATGCGGAGGTATCCGATTTCAAATGGAAGGAAAGAGACCGCGCCAAAGAAAGAGAATCTCTCTGGACGCAAAAGTTGGCTAAAATTAAAAAGCTGCAACTGCCTAAAGGCAGAAAGCAAATCATCATTGAAGAAAAACACCTGAAAGGCATCGGCAATTGGGCAAAGGCCGTTGAATATTATGGGGATCAATATGCACCAAATTGTGTGTATTGGAAAATATTAGTTGATTACGGGAATGTAGGGATATTCCTCACTCTTGATGGTGAAGATAATAATTTAAGTATACGTAATTTTACCAATATTCTCACCCATTACCAATACGGTTTCGACAATTTGACGAAGGATTCTTTTTGCCTGACTCACGGAAGAATTGAACTTCCCTATCTGGAGCAGGAAGACACCTACGCCCGTTTTGCCGGGCCGATGAACATGAAACTGGAAATTGAAATGCATGAAATTCATAGAGAACCACAGCATGGCGGAATCATTTCTCGAACAGCAGCCGCTATGGCAACAGGTTTTGCTAGAGGCATTGATATTGAAAAGATACGATCAAAGGAGAGAATCATAGCAGGTCTGAATGGAGAAGAAGAAATATTAAAAGGTGATGAT
>CAZDYR010000454.1:0-2584 GCA_964509625.1 uncultured Smithella sp.
ACTCAAAATTGCCCGTTTCCGGGAGGAGATCAAATCTGAAATCTTTATACTTGCAGGAGCTTTTCTTGAAGTTGCAAGATTCCTTCCGAAAACTGATCCATTCTCAATTTAAGTCCTTCCTGAGCGGGAGCCGGATTCAAACGGTTTTAGTGATTGCCATCATTCAAACTGTTAAGGCAGGTCAGTCGCGGCAAAACAGAGATATCCACCATTCACCATCCACTATTCACCTTGCCCCTTGCATCCGGCATGAGCGGGGCTCCGCCTTGAACCTTAACCCTTCAGCCTTTATCCTTTATCCTTTATCCTTTATCCTTTATCCTATTCCCCCTATCTCTCGCTCAACTCCAGCAGTATTCCGCCGGTTGATTTGGGATGGACAAACGCGATTTTCGCGCCGCCCGCGCCGTAGCGGGGCTTCTCGTCAATCAGGCGCACGCCTTTGGCTTTGAGCTCGGCCAGCGCCGCTTCGAGATTATCCACACGCAGAGCCATATGCTGAATTCCCTCGCCGTTTTTCTCAATGTGTTTGGCAATGGGGCCGTCCGGCGATGTGGATTCCAGAAGTTCGATCTCCGAATCACCCAGGGGGAAAAAAGAAACCTTTACTTTCTGTTCGGCAACTTCTTCCACGCCCGCCGATTGGATGCCCAGCATCTCATAGAGTTTGGAGCTTTCCGCCAGATTCCTTACCGCGATTCCGATGTGATCAATTTTCAAAATCTTCATGCTGTATTCTCCTCATATCCTATTATTGCGTATGATGTGTTTCGTGCAGGAAAGCGTTTGCCTTTACGGCCTGTTTGCGCGTGACGGTTTAAGAGGCTATCGGGAATGAGCGACATGGGAAACCATGGGTACTTTTTACCTGCTTCAGCCTTTTTCCCTGCATCCGGCATTCGCCGGAGTCCGTCCCGCTTTCGCGGTGCTCCGCCTTTAGCCTTGATCCTTTTTCGTTCAAAACTTCTGCCCCTTCAAACAGGCAAGCACACGGGCGGCGGCGGAGGTCGGCGCTATCGTTCCCGCTTCAACTTCCTTGAGCGATTCAGCCAATACCGCTGCTGCAGGGCTTTCGTAAAACCATTCCTGAACACCTTCACGCACCATAAATTTCAGCCACTCCGTGGCCTGTTCCTTTCTTTTCTTTTGCAGTTCTCCGCTCGCGGTCAGTTTGTCCCGATGTTCGAGAATAATTTTCAGAATGTTTTCCAGGCCGGCCATGGTAATGGAACTGCATGTTACAACGGGGGGCGACCAATTGAGGTAGGGCGGAGAAAGCAGATGAAACGCCATTTCATACTGACGCCTGGCCATTTTGGCCCGCTCAATATTGTCGCCGTCAGCTTTGTTGACCGCGACGGCATCGGCCAACTCCATCACTCCTTTTTTGATGCCCTGCAACTCGTCGCCGCCTCCGGCGATCATCAGCACGAGAAAGAAATCCACCATCGAAGCCACGGTGACTTCCGACTGGCCGACGCCGACCGTTTCGATCATGACAACGTCGAATCCCGCCGCTTCACAAAGAAGCATGGTCTCGCGGGTTTTACGGGCGACGCCGCCCAGCGTTTCCCCGGAAGGGGAGGGACGGATAAACGCTTTGTCATTGACGGCAAGCTTTTCCATCCGCGTCTTATCCGCCAGGATGCTGCCGCCTGTTTTGGGCGAGCTGGGGTCAACCGCCAGCACGGCCACATGGTAGCCTTTTTGCGTGAGGATGGTTCCAAAGCTTTCGATGAAGGTGCTTTTCCCGGCGCCCGGCAGGCCGGTGATGCCCAGGCGCAAAGCCTTGCCTGTGTGAGGCATCAGAGTGTCCAGAATCTGCCGGGACAATTCCTGATCGGCAGGCAGGGAACTTTCGACGAGCGTGATCGTTTTGGCCAGCATCCGCCGGTCCCGGTCAAGGATACCCTGAAGATACGGCTGCACATCTCGTTTTTCCATAGACATCTCACTTTCGGATTTGATTCATCCTGCTGATCTGTGGTTACTGGAAAAATATTTTCTCACGCTATGCCGCAATATGTTTGATTGTGCCGTAAGTCCGCTGATCAAGCTGGCTGATTTCCCAGTTGTTTTGTAAATTCAGCCAAAATTGAGGGGATCCTCCTAAAGCTTTTGAAAGCTTCATGGCCATTTCAGCGCTGATCCCTCTCTTGCCCCTGCATATTTCGTTTATTGTTTTGGGCAGGACGCCAATATGTGTTGCCAGGGCGGATTGTGTAAGGCCGATCTCGTCCAGCTCATCTTTAAGGACCTCTCCGGGATGGATCGGTGTGAAATGTAGTGTGTTCATTTAATTACTCCCTGATACCCTAATGATAGTCAGTAATTTCGACATCGGCCGCGTTTTCTTGTTCCCATTTAAAACAAATTCGATATTGATCGTTTATTCGCAAACTGTACTGATCTTGTCTTTTGCCTTTGAGTTTCTCAAGGTGGTTGCCCCGGATTTCCTGTAAATCTTGCATGGATGTCATGGCTCCTAATCGCGCCAGTTTAATTTGTGCTTTATGGTGTAATTCTTTAGGGAGTGTTCGCAGGGCCTCTTTTGTAATTCTTCCATAGTTAATATCTTCGGTTC
>CAZDYR010000455.1:0-2584 GCA_964509625.1 uncultured Smithella sp.
CCTAAGACCTGCGCACCGGATTTCCAGGCGATGTCGCCTTCCCCGGAGGTATCGATGACCACTTTTCCCAGAATGGCCTTGCGTCCTTCCTTGCTTTCAATGATGATGCCCTTGAGGGTATCGCCTTCGCGAATCGCTCCCGCGGCAAACGTGTGATACAACAACCGCACGCCCGCTTCCTTCATCATCCTGTCCAGCAGGATTTTGTAATATTCCGTATCAAACTGACGTCCCCATTGCCACCAGTAGCCTGCCCGTTCGTACATCCGTTTCGGAATCTTATCTTTTCCCTTCACCGAAGCGATCATTCTCTGAAAGAGGCCGTTTTCCGTGGGAGCGGGCATATCCGCCAAACGCGGTGTCGCGCCCGCGTCCTCCAGCCGGGTGAGGATTTCCTGAAAGATTCCTCCCTGGATGCCCGAATCGCAAAAAGTGAAGCACATCTGAAAGCACTGCGTCTGCATCCCGCCCAGGCACCCGAAACGCTCAATCAGAACCGTCTTGGCGCCGTTTCGCCCAGAGGCCAGCGCGGTTGCAATACCCGCCGGACCGCCGCCTACCACAATCACATCCACATCGCAAAAAACATCCAATACCTTCCGCGGTTCCACATAAGTTTTCATATTATCAGCTCCTTGATCATTCTTCCCGGCCGGCTTTAGAACAATGCCGTTTGGAAGCTTACAGATTCAGAACAAAACAATCAGTAAGATATTCCAAGAAACATGCCATAAAGCATTCATCTTCATCAGCGCAACCATTCGGAATTTCTGGTCATATTTAATGGTGTTTTTTACCGGTGCAACATTTGACAATAGTGTCAGGTTACATAAATGTGCCTGACACACCTAGCCGTGGGGAAAAAGCCGTGAAACGGTCAGAAGACGATTTACAGGATCACCCTTTAATCACTCTTTATTGATTGAAGATCTGTTTGCCTTCCCTTACGTAGTTGATAGTCTTCGATCCTACGGTAAAGTGTCGGGCGGCTGATGCCCAAAACGCGGGCGGCTTTGGCCTTGTTCCAATCGGTACGGGTCAAGGCATCGTCAATATCATAGTCGGAAAGTGCTCTTTTTCCCGGCCGCGTCCCACGGTCAACATATGCGGCCCTTTGACGGCTCGTGATATCCATCGGCAAATGCTGCATGGAAATGGTGCCACCATGGCACAGAACAAAGGCATGCTCCATGACATGCTCCAGCTCGCGCACATTCCCCGGCCAGGAATAGCCCATGAAAGCATTGAGAACTTCTCTGGAAATATCCTCTATGTTCTTATGAAATTTTTCATTAAACGTCTGACGAAAATGATCCACTAGCAGCGGTATGTCCTCCAGCCGTTTTCGCAAAGGCGGAATATTAACTTCCACAACCTTGAGGCGATAGTACAGGTCCTGACGGAATTCTCCGCGTTTGACTTTCTCCTTCAGGTCTCTATTCGTGCAGGCGATAACGCGAACATCCACCTTCTGCGGAATAGATTCTCCCACCCGCTCAAATTCCTTCTCCTGTAAAACACGCAAAAGCTTCAACTGAATGAGCGGAGAAACATCACCGATTTCATCCAGCAGAATGGTCCCTCCGTTCGCGGCGGCAAACCGGCCCAGCTTATCCTTGAAAGCGCCGGTAAACGCTCCTTTCACATGGCCGAAAAGTTCACTCTCTAACAAACTTTCGGTCAGGGCGGAACAGTTGACCGTTATAAACGGCTTGAAAGCGCGGTTTCCGCTGTAGTGCAGGGCCCGAGCGACCAGTTCCTTCCCCGTCCCGCTTTCGCCGGTAACCAGGACGGTGGTTTCCAGACTGGCCAGATCTTCCAGAAGCGCGTATATATCCTGCATGATTTTATTCCGGCCGATCAGGTTTTGGAACCTGTTTCTTTCCCGGAGTTCTCTTTCCAGGTCCCGTAAAAGGGTAATATCGCGAATCGCTAAAACCGCCCCCAGGAATTCACCCTGCGCGTTCAGAAGCGGTGAAGAGGAGATGCTCACAACCTGATGCGGACAGTTACGGCGATCGCATTCTATCCGGTGTTCCCGAAACGCAATTTTCTTTTTAAGCGTCTGGCCGAGAATCTCATGACAGGCAAGGCTGCAGTGGGACCCGCCACCGGCAAATTTCCGACCGGTCATTTCCAGAAGCGCCGCTTTGCATATTTTTTCCGCGGATTTATTGGACTCTATCACGCGAAGTTCAGGATCAAACATGATGATCCCGTCCTGAACGGCACCGAAAATGGCCTCAAGCCTGGCGCGCTGCTCGTTTAGTTTTTTCTCAGCCTCTTTCCGGTCCGTAATGTCCTGGACGGCCATGACAAAGCCTGAAACCTCACCGTCGGGATTACGGACAAGCGAAATGGAATCCTCCACGACCCTTTGACCGCCGTCGCGGCGGCTGTAATGATACTCGTAATTTTGCACGGGTTTGCCGGTTTTGTAAATTTTCCGGAATAGGTTTTCCGCCTCGGCGAACTTTCCGGGATTAAACTGTGATTTATACCCGTCACCCATTAATTCTTCACGCGGCACACCCCACATCCGGCAGCCCGCGTCGTTAATAAATGTCATACGCCCCTGCAGATC
>CAZDYR010000456.1:0-2581 GCA_964509625.1 uncultured Smithella sp.
GGATGAGCTGAAGCATAGAGACGACGGGACTCCTTCAGAAAGGCTCTCCCGGTTGCTGCTTTTTTCCAATGATGGAGCCCAACGTCTTTACCGCAACATCGAACTGGCTCTGTATGCCCATGAGCCGCGGATGTTTGGATGTATGCTTGATATTGACAGCACCGGCCTGGGCAAGGCCATCACCGGAAGGACCTCTCTCATCAAAGTGATTTTAATCGAACACAAAGATGCCATGTCGGATTTTTTTCGCGCTCTCATGTAACGCTTTTCCAATCGTTGTCCCGCTGTGGGTATTATTTATCCAACTGGATATTCAATCTGAATATTTCTTGCCCGGTATCCGGTAGGCATCCAGACAAATTCAATTTTAATAGTTTCGGGATATCGATAATAATCATATTTATATCAGATAGATGCATTGTTTTTGTAGGGTCTGGCACGGTCTATGCCCTATACCAGATCAACGACACACAAATGAAAGGAGAATAAAAATGAGAAAAATTTCCATAATATTTGTTACGGTTTTAGTTGTTGGCAGTTTGGCTTCGTATGCATTTGCCGATCCGGGATGGTCCAGAGGGCCTCGACATGATAATGGATACAAGAAGGGGTGGGCGCACCAGCAGGATCGTTATGACCATCGGCCCGCGATTGTGCACAGAGCCCCTGCTCCTGCGCCTCCTGTGATCGTACACAGGGCTCCTGTTCATGCACTTTACCCCGCGGTTGTGCATAGGGTTCCGGTTCATGTGCCACCAGCGGCTGTTCGTGTCGTAAGGCCTCATGCGCCGAGTTTTGGCTTTTTCTTTCCGCACATGAGCATTGTGATTCGTTAAATAAAACGAATCGAAACGTAAAAAACCGCTTTCACCTTATCTGAATCATTAAAAAACGGCCGGTTTTGACCTTTCTAAAGGACATGACCGGCTGCTTTGTTTCGCCGATTACAGCCTTGATTTTTGAATTTCCAGTGATCATATTATGGTATAATAAAGGAAAAGGAGGGGGCAGAAATCAGGGTCCCGTCAGAAATGCTTCTGCAGGCATTTTGATGGGGAATAAGCAGGAAACGCGTGAAAGAACTGGAGGAAGTCAACGAGTTTAAAAATAGCGGTCATACATGAAAGGGGGGATGATCATGTTTGCACCCAAAAGAATTCTCGTACCGACCGACTTTTCCGGTGATTCAGATGAAGCTCTGAAGCAGGCATTGGAGTTGGCAAAGCAGTACCAGTCCAAGGTATACCTTTTACACGTAGCGGAACCGATCATGCAGTGCGGTGCGGATTACTGTATGGATCTGGCGTCGGTTCGTCAGGCTGAGGCGGAAGAAATCAATCGATCAAAAGAGATGATGCAAAGGGAACTGGCCAAGTTTGCCGAAAGCCAGGAGATTGAAGTGATTACGGACATCCGGGAAGGCGACACGGTGTCAGAAATTCTAAAAGAGCAGGATGAAAAAGGCGTCGATTTAATTGTGATGCCGTCTCATCGGAGGACGGGACTCCTCAAGCGGATGATGGGACAGGTTGCGGAAAAGGTTATGGAGGAGGCCAAAAGCCCGGTCCTCCTGGTCCGGCACTGATCGGGCTCAATGTTTTGAACACAGAAAAAATAAGGCGGCGCCCGAAAGAGCGCCGCCTTATTTTTGTTGTCTTATTCGATTCCCTCTTGGTCCAGGATCAACCGCGCCGCCCGCCAGCCGTTGACCTGCGCGGCGCAGACGCCGTGCCAGGCCTGTGTCCAGTTGCTGGCGATAAACACGTTGGAGATGGGGGTCGTATTGGGAATTTTTTCCCACTGATCCGGCGTCAGTTCAAATCCATAAACCACGCCGCCCTTGTTCATCGTATATCGCTGAATGGTCCGCGGTGTGTAGCCTTCCTTGACGATGATGTTCTTCGGGTCGGCGAGTTCGGGAATCACTTTGGCCGCCAGCGCAATCAACTCATCCACCTTTTGCGCTTTTAATTTTTCATAGGCGGCGCGGTCCTCGGGCCAGAAGGAAATTTCGGAGTAAGCATCGAGCTTGACCACCGATTTCCCCTTCGGGGCGTAGACGGGATCATCCATGTTACTGTATATGGTGATGGACGCCGCGCTGTTTTTAAAGTCGCCTTTCATCCAGGCTTCATAGTTTTTCATGCTGTCCAGATGCGTGTTATAGAATATCTCCGTATCTTTATAACCTCGTTCCTTTAGATCGATGTTGAGCCCCAGATAGGCACCGAAAAGCGAATTCGCCGGTTTCATCGATTCCAGTTTTTTGATGTAGGCCTCGGTCATGTTCTCCTTACCGATAAGCTTGTAGGTCAGTTGATAGGGATCCGTGTTGGCGACGATGTAACGGGCGGTGTAGGTCTTGCCGGTCGCCGTTTTGACACCGGTGGCCACGCCGTTTTCCACGAGAATTTTTGTAACCAGCGTCCGGGTCAGTACCGTGCCGCCGAGCTCCCGGATGCGCGTCGCGTAGCCGTCGGCCAGCGCCTGGGACGTGCCTCTGACATGCCATGCGCCGTCGCCCAGGTAGCTTTCGGTCGCCGACATGAAGATGAGAGCCGATTGCTTTTCCACCGGCGCT
>CAZDYR010000457.1:0-2580 GCA_964509625.1 uncultured Smithella sp.
GAAATTATCATCGTGAAGATCGATGCGGTTCAGCTTCTGGACGGAATCACGGACGCTTATTTTGAAAAAATATCATGAATCAAGGGAGGGGGCTCATGGCACAAAATTCTCGTGATCAGAAAAAGAAGAAGGTGATTGACGTTTTAAACAAGGCGCGATCCATGGAGCTTTACGCCATCCATCAGTACATGAATCAGCATTATAACCTGGATGACATGGATTACGGCGATCTGGCGGCCAAGGTGAAACTGATCGCCATTGACGAGATGCGCCATGCCGAAATGTTTGCCGAGCGCATTAAAGAGCTGGGCGGTGAGCCGACGTCGGATCTTGATGCCAAAGTCCAGAAAGCCCAGAAGTTTGACGCCGTCTTTCCGTTTGACGCGAAGCTCGAGGACGATACCATCGATGCCTACAATCAGTTTCTGCTGGTCTGCCGGGAAAACGGCGACAGCATCAGCATGAAGCTTTTTGAAACGATCACCGATGAGGAGCAAATCCATTTCAACTATTTTGACAACGTCAGCGATCATATCAAGAAACTGGGGGCGGCTTATCTTGCGCAGATTGCCGGAACACCAGCCGATACCGGCGCGCCGTCGAAGGGTTTTGTGACGGGGCCGGGCGGCCCTGCCGCGTGAAACATAAAAGCAGGGAGCGGTGATGGATATCTGAGCCTTTGTATCGATCGCTCCCTGCGTTTTAATCATCCATCGTTATAGTTTTTGAAACCGGTTTGGAGACATGTGGCGGTGGTTGTTTATCGTCCGGAGACTGTCAGGTTCTGCGTTTTCCTCTTTATGAAACCCGCCAGCGAGCGGATTTCTTCCTGGTAGTTACCTTCTATGGTGTTCAGGAGTCCCCATATAAAGATGATGGCGCCGCCCATTTCCAGGCTTTCTTCAATGGCTTCCAGGAAACAAAAGGTCATATTCAAGAATCCGTGTTTCTCCAGGTAATAGCCGCCGATAAGCTCAAAGCCGAGACAGCCCCCTAAATAAACAAAGGCCGCAATCAGAAAAGTGAGCCTTGTTCTTACGGGGAGCCGCCACCAGAATTTGATGAATAGAAGAATCAGGATAAACACAGCCGGAATAGCAACAATGACCCAACTGAAAAAAAAGAATCCATAAGGACCATTTCCCAACATTGTTCGCATAGGCGGTATCAATTTTTCGTGGAGAGAACATAATTCGTCGATCGCCATGATCAGAAATCCAAAGGCAAGGATTGCCCAGTATTGAAAAGATGCCGTTTTTCGTTTCTTCGCGGCAATGGTGATGAATAGCAGAAGTAAAAAGGCGAAAAACAGCAGAAATGCGGAGAAGAAAGCAGGAATATTCCATTCGTTTGATACACTGAAAAGCAGGAGAAGTTTTCGATGTCGGCCGTTCCCCGCCATCATGGCAAAATAGGAGATCGTAGTGCCGGCCGCAACCAGAAGCAAAGCCACAGTTCCCAGGAGGCAAGCGATGCGGGATGAACGTAAGGCAATTCGTTGAGGCGTAATTTCTTCAGGAGAGTTCTGTTTCTGTCGTCGCATGGCTGTTCCATCTTAACTTTACGCTTTTGAGTCAGAGGATTTATCTGATACCATAACAGGGGATATTTTAAAAGAACGATCAGCCGGTAAGCAGTCGAGGCATGAAGTGAACGTCATTATTATGTCGCGGCAAGCTGCGGAAAATTAGCGCTTGTCCGGCTTAAACGGGATTAAAAGCTTGACAAAGCGATCCGGGATCAATAAGACAGCGAGCGCTTATGGAATCGATTATACATTAATTGTCACCAGGAATTTCAATATGAAAAAGTTTGACGAAAAAGCAGTCGCGGAATTCCGGCGTCCCTTTGAGGAAAAGGGCGGAGATATCTTCATCGCTTTCGGCATTACGCCGGTTGAGGTCGGTGAAGGCCGCGCGGTCATGAAAATGCCCTTTTGCCCCAATACAAGCCAGTTTACAGGGGTGTTTGCGGCAGGGGCCTTGATTTCGCTTGCCGATATAACGGCAACGGCGGCCTGCGTGAAAGATGACGGGACATTCCCGTTTTCCGTGCAATTGAGCGCGAATCTGCTGCGTAACACAAATACCGGTTACGCGACGGCGGAAGCTCTGGTGGTGCATTCCGGGCGGACCGTAAAAGTTGTGGAAACCACTGTCAGGGATGACAGCGACAACGTGCTGGTGCGCGTGTCCACCACTCACCTTGTTGTTCCTTCCGCCAATAAAAAAGCGGCGGCTGATCCCGGAGAAGCCAGGTGAAGGATTATCCGGGTTCAATCCCGCTATTACGGGGCAAGTGTTAATTCGCCGTAGCTTACTGCGGCGGGGTCGTTGATTGTTTCTAATTGTAAAGAAACTTTACAGTTTTGCTGCAGCGCCATTCTCCGTTAATTCCAACAGATAGCTTCAATCGTATTACCGCGGCCCCCAAAAGGCTGTCGAAATAGTTTACAATTCTGATATTGCGAAAAAGAAGAGATTTTAAAATAAGCCGTGATTACGTAGCCTTACATTTGCGTTACGCGAGGGGTATAAAATTTGCTTTGTTTTTCAGTGTCATGTCTATTCTTGCTCATTT
>CAZDYR010000458.1:0-2574 GCA_964509625.1 uncultured Smithella sp.
TGGCTGTTCTGGCGCCACTAACAATAACGACTTCTTTCATAACTTTACCTCTCTTAACGTTTGTTTTTTGAGACCCTTGATAATTTCTATTAAGAGTTATCTCAAATAATGACTGTTGCAGTCCTTGCATAAATTTCATGACCACACAGACCACAACAATCCTGGTGGATGCATATTAGAAAATTTACTTTTTGTAGCTGTAAAAGCCTTCTCCGTCTTCTGCCCGTATTGGCCTTCGGTGTGTAATTTGACGATCGTGGGGATGGGCAGATTAACGAAATTGCCCATCTCCTTGAACTTGCCCATGTCAACGTCAAAGGCCGGATCGATACCGGTCAGATCCAGCAGTTGGAATGGACCCATTGGTTGACCGGCGCCAAACACGCAAGCGTTATCGCCTTCCTCATTACTGCGCCAGCGCCCCCGTAAACACATCTTCAAAAGACTCACCGACCGCAGGCTCACCGGCTGTAATGTAGTCCAGATAGCCGTAAAGATGTTTTAACTCGGTACCCAGATAGAATCTATCCGACAGGATTTTGCCGTAATAGAAAGCAGCCTCGGCGTTTTCCTTGACTTTGGCAACGACCTTTTCACCGGTAATGTCGCCGGCAATGGCTTTGAGCTTAGGAATGGCAACGGTCATGGACCACAGATGCATCCAGGCGTGCGCCACCATTCTCATGGCCTGCTGGAGCGGCGTGGCTATCGCCAGAATATCGAGGATCTTCTTCTGGTCGCGTAATGCGACCAATTTCTGCACGGTCTCATCCATTTTTTCGACAGCTGTTTTCACCGCTGTGATGTATTTTTCATCAACAATGCCCTTGGCCTTTTCGCAGGCTTCCGTAATTCTCTTTTTGAAAACCTTGAAGTTGAACATATCCGGATTCATGAGCAGTTTTCTCATGGTCATATCCATGGACTGAATGCCGTTGGTGCCTTCATAGATAGCCAGGATCTTACAATCGCGTGCCAGTTGCTCCACCGGATATTCCGAGCAGTAGCCATATCCGCCGTAAACCTGCATGGCTTCAGAGGTCACAAGCCACGCCAGATCGGAGTTGCCGGCTTTACAAAGAGGAATCAGGAAATCCAGAAGCGCTCCTGCTTCTTTGGCGGCTTCACCTTTTTGCACATGCGCCATATCTGCGGAATAGGCCGCAAGCAGGGTCAGCATTCTCATGGCTTCCACTTGTGACTTCATCCACAGAAGCATTCTGCGGACATCGGGATGCTTGATAATCGGCACAGAGGTAAAATCGCCTTTTTTGGCGGGATCCGCACCCTGAATTCTGTTTTTCGCATAAGTCACGGCGTGCATATACGCGGAACTGGCTGTTCCCAATGCCTGCTGAGAAACGTCGAGACGGGCTTCGTTCATCATTTGGAACATGATTTTCATGCCTTGGCGCTCCTGACCTAACAACCAGCCAATGCACTGATCATTATCGCCGAAAGACAGAGAACAGGTGGCCGAGCCCTTGATACCCATTTTATGCTCGATACCGGTTGTCGTCATATCGTTGGGCTTACCGATGGAACCATCCGGGTTGATATGATACTTGGGAACAACAAAGATGGATATACCGGGTGTTCCGGGAGGATCGCCATCGATTCTGGCCAGCACCGGGTGGATAATATTTTCATAAAGGTCGTTGTCACCGGCGGTAATAAAAATTTTCTGACCAGTGATTTTGTAAGTACCATCCGCCTGCTTGACGGCTCGCGTCTTGAGCGCACCGACGTCGGAACCGGCACCCGGTTCCGTCAGACACATCGTACCGCCCCAAGTACCTGCAACCATCTTCTCCACATAGATCTTTTTGAGTTCTTCGGAACCGTGATTAATAATCAGATTGCAGGCGCCGACTTTCAGAGTATCGTAAGAGCTGAAAGCCACACCGGCGGAACAAAAGTATTCCATCACAGCGCGGTAAATCGTTTCGGGCATGCCCGTACCGCCAAATTCAGGGCCGTTGCTCAGACCCGAAAAGCCCGCTTCTCTATAGCTTTTCATAGCCGTATGGAAGCCCTCGGGAACTTTAACGGACTTGGTCGCGGGATCGTATTTTGCGCCCGTTTTATCCGCTTCGGCGTTGGCCGGATAGACCTGTTCCACGGCGATCTGCTCGGCGAGTTCCAATGTTGCCTCATAAGTATCTCTGTCAAAATCGGCAAATTGCTCGTACTGGTTGAATTTGTCCGCATCCAGGGCCTCAAACAGGACAAATCTTAAATCTCTTGAATCAAGTAACGGATTTAATGCCATACTATTACTCCTCATATAAGTTATTTTTCAGATGCCGCCCTATCCGAGGACGCGGTCATAACCAGTGCCAGCACACATGACTACACAGGACTGGTTTTACTCCGCCTTAATACCTCGTTTTAAAATTTTCCCGGTTGATGTTTTCGGTAATTCATCCATGATTTTGACAACCCTCGGGTATTTATAGGCTGCCACACGATCCTTGACATATTGTTTGATTTCTTCAGCCGTCAATTTTGACCCTTTACGCAGGACAACGACTGCCGAAACTTCTTCTCCCAGATCCTGATGAGGCATTCCAA
>CAZDYR010000459.1:0-2566 GCA_964509625.1 uncultured Smithella sp.
TATCAGGAGAGGTCGCCGCCAATGAGCATTCAGTTGTTTCCGGCTATTCTTTCTGCACGGTGACACCGCTGATGAACAAGGAATTCTTTCCTGTTTTGCTCAAAACGGTGGATGAAGCGCGGGATGAAATTTTTATTGCCGTTTTTTCCTTTAAAGCCGGCGGGCATGCCGGCAGTTACCCCGACAGACTTCTGGATCATCTGGGGCGGGCCGCTGAAAGAGGGGTTGACGTGAAAGTCATTTTGGAAGACTCCGTGGATCCCGCGGACAGCCTGTCCAGGCAAAACTTAAAGACAAAAAACCTTCTGGAAAAAAGAGGCGTGAAGGTTTATATGGATTCACCGAAAAAGACGACGCACACAAAACTGGTTGTGGTGGATCAGCGCCTGGTGTTTACCGGAAGTCATAATTTTACGACCGCCGCGCTTAAACATAACAATGAGATGTCTGTATTGATCGAGGAGCCCGACCTGGCGAAAAATGTCCGTCATTATCTGTTGACCCTTATCAAGGAGGCACAATGAAAATTCATCGTCTGTTGGCTGTCATATTCTTTATCGTCTTGCTGGTCCTTCTCGCGGGCTGCGTGAAGGGCCCCTTTGTCGCTAAAAAAAGCGTTGTCGTGTCGGATGTGAAAACCGTTGAAAAACCGCCAGCGCCGGTTTCCGCCGTGCCTCCGGAGGCAAAACCGGCGGCGATTGAGCCTTCCGTGACGGTTCCCCCTTCCCTGCCGGTTGACCGTAAAGCCGTCGGATGTATTTTCCCTCTCACCGGTCGTTTTGCCAATGAGGCAAACAAAGCGCTGGACGCGGCTATCTTATCAGCGAAGATATTTGACCAGCGTGCCCCGTCGCCCTGGAAAATCGTTGTTGCCGACTCCGGTGAGACGCCCGAAGGAATGAAAGCGGCAGTTGCCTATCTGGCGGAAAAGGCGAATGTCATGGCGATAATCGCCGTTTCCGGTGCCGCCGAAGCGGACGAGGCAGCCAGTGAGGCCCAGAAACGAAAGGTTCCGCTGATTTTGATCGCGTCAAAAGAAGGGGTGACACAAGCCGGCGAATACGTTTTTCAGCATTTCCTGACGCCGACTCAGCAGACGGAAGCGTTAACCAGGTATGCTATGGACACGCTGAATGTCGCAATTTTTTCCATCCTCTATCCTCAGGATGCTTACGGAGAGGAAATGCTCCGTTTGTTTCAGTCTGAAACACAAAAAGTCGGCGGCAAAGTGATCCGGAGCATTCCCTACAGCAAAACGCAGACGGATTTTACCGAACAGATCTTAAAACTTACCGGGAACAAAACGGGTAAACCGGAAAAAGTATACGCGACAACGGAGGAAGCCAGGAGCAAACTGCCCCTGGATTTCGAAGCCCTGTACATTCCGGATTCAGCCTTTCGCATCAAAATGATCACATCTCAGCTTGCTTTTTATAACGTCAAGGGAATGAAGTTGCTGGGGACAAGTTTATGGCACTCAACAGACCTGCTGAAAAAGGGTTCGGAATATCTGGACGGCGCTTTTTTCGCCGACAGTTTTTTTGTGAACGGCTTTTTGCCGGAAACCAATGATTTTGTGGATCGCTACTATTCCACCTACAGCCGGGAGCCGGGCAATCTTGAAGCCCTTTCCTATGACACCATGGAACTGGTGCTGAGTATTCTGGAAAGCCAGAACATTCAGACGCGCGCTGAATTCATCAAATCCCTGCTTGCCGTGACAGGTTTTAGGGGAGCGACCGGCAGCATTTCTTTTCGTGACAGCCGGGTGGCCCATAAAAACGCTTTTATTCTAAAAGTTGATAACGGGAAATTGATACAGGTGAAATAGATAAGAGGCGAGAGGCCATAGGCGATGGGCGATAGGGAACAGAGATGAAGATTTTATTAACCAATGATGACGGGATTTATGCCCGGGGGCTTTCAGCGCTTTATGAAGAGCTTTCTAAAGACGCGGATTGCCTGATCGTTGCGCCGGAGATAGAACAGAGCGCCGTGGGGCACGCGATTACTCTTTTCCGCCCGCTGATGGTCCGGAGCGCGACCAAGGGCGGCAGTTTTCTGGGTTACGCAGTCTGCGGCACACCGGCGGATTGCGTCAAAATCGGCATCAAGGAGCTGGCCGGACAACTTCCGGACATGGTGGTTTCCGGCATTAACCGGGGGGCAAATTGCGGAAACAATGTGATTTACTCGGGAACCGTGTCCGCCGCGACGGAGGCGGCGATGATGGGAGTGACTTCCATGGCCATTTCTCTGGATTCGCACAAGGAAGCGGATTTCTCTTTTGCCAGCCGTATCGCTCGCAAGCTGATGCGTTTTCTCACGGACAATCCGTCGATGGCCGGCGGCGCTTTCAATGTGAACGTGCCTTGTCTTCCGGAGGATCAGATTCGCGGGATCAAGGTTGTTCGCCAGGGGCAGGGCCGGACCATCGAATCCTTTGAAAAACGCGTGGATCCGCGTGACAACATCTACTACTGGATGTCGGGCGAAAAAGCGGCGGGGCCGCAGACCGCCGAAACGGATAACGGAGCGCTTGCCGCGGGCTATGTGACCATCACAC
>CAZDYR010000460.1:0-1133 GCA_964509625.1 uncultured Smithella sp.
CATCTTCTCTGGCCGTGGAAAAATGAACCCGGGATGGCCTTCGGCCGTCTTCATAAACGTCATCACTGCGAAACGTCGCCACTTCGTAAGGCCGGCCGTCGATCACCACGACGATCACGCCGAATTTGGCCCCGATGGCGACCGTCCGTTGAAAAAGCCCCACGACCTGATCCGGCAGGGCGGATGTCACAATATCGTAATCGCCCGGCGTTTCGCCGCGCAAATGATCCCGCACGCAACCGCCGACAAAAAAGGTTTCAAACCCTTCTCGCCTCAGACGCCAAACAATCTCCAGCGCCCCTGCGTACTTATCGCCATCTTGCTCCTTCACGATTTAAATCACCCGCTTTTCACCATCGCTTCTTGCCTTTAGCCTTCAGCCTTGTACCTATCGCCCATTGCCCATTGCCATGAGCTATCTCTTCCCCAGCTTTATCGCGCAAAACTCGCCGCACATCGTGCAGCCTTCGTCATGCGCGCTCTTGCTCTTCTCCAGCAGGGCGACGGTCTTTTCCGGATCGATGGAGACATCCACCTGTCCCTGCCAATCGAAGGTTTTGCGGCACTGCGACATTTTCAGATCAAGGTCGCGCGCGCCGGGAATCCCCTTGGCAATGTCCGCGATATGCGCGGCAATGCGCGAGGCCATGACGCCGTCGCGCACATCGGCAAGCGTGGGCAGCCGCAAATGTTCGGCCGGCGTCACATAGCACAGGAAATCCGCGCCCGCGGCCCCCGCAATCGCTCCGCCGATGGCGGAGGTGATGTGATCGTAGCCGGGAGCAATATCGGTGGGCAGCGGCCCCAGAACATAAAACGGCGCGCCCTGGCATATTTTTTTCTGCAACTTGATGTTGGCTTCGATTTCGGTAATCGGCACATGTCCGGGGCCTTCGATCATCACCTGAACCCCCGCTTCTCTGGCGCGAGCAGCCAGCTGGCCGAGAATAATCAATTCGGCAACCTGCCCCTGATCGGTCGCGTCATGGATCGCACCGGGCCTCAGTCCGTCGCCCAGAGATAAAACCATGTCATATCGGCTGGCAATCGCAAGCAACCGGTCATATTCTTCAAACAGCGGATTTTCGCGCCCGTTGCAGTGCATCCAGTTGGCCGTCATGGAACCGCCGCGG
>CAZDYR010000460.1:1143-2557 GCA_964509625.1 uncultured Smithella sp.
GCCGCGGCTGACAATTCCCAGCACCCGGCCCTGCTTTTCCACCGCCGCCACACTCGCCCGGTTGACGCCGCAATGCACGGTGATGAAATCGACGCCGTCGCGGCCGTTTTCTTCAATCACGTCAAACAAATCATCCGCCGTCATATCGGAGATGGCCTTTCCCGCATTGAGCATTTTCACGGCCGCCTGATAAATCGGCACAGTGCCGATGGCCACGGATGATTTTTCCATGACGGCCTTGCGAATGTCAGCCAGATTCCCCCCCGTGGATAAATCCATCACCGCGTCCGCACCGGCGGTAATAGCCACCGTCAGTTTTTCAAGTTCCAGATTCAAATCGTTATTGTCTTTTGATGTGCCGATATTCGCGTTGATTTTGGTGCGCAATCCCTTCCCGATCGCCAGCGGCCGAATGGCCGTGTGGTTCTCATTCCGGCAGATGACGATCGTGCCATCCGCCAGCCCCTGCCGGATATATTCCGGTTCAACGCCTTCCATTTCCGCGCAGATTTTCATTTCATCCGAGATGATCCCCTGGCGGGCTTTTTCCAACTGTGTCATTTCTTCCTCCAAAATAATTAATACATTTTTCCTAGAACATTCACCGGCCCGTGACCGTTTCCCACGGAAAGTGAATTGGCGATCGCCTCCGTTACGAAGCGTTTGGCCTGTTCAACCGCTTGAATCATTGTTTTGTCCTGCGCCAGAGAAGCCGCCAGCGCCGAGGCAAAGGTGCAGCCGGTGCCGTGCGTGTTTTTTGTGTCGATCCAGTCGGCGCGATACTCATAATACTGTTTTCCGTCATACAGAATGTCCACGCTGCCTTTTTTCCGGCCATCCGGCAGATGCCCTCCTTTAATAACCACATTCTTTACGCCGGTCTTAATAATAATGGCTGCGGCCTGCTTCATGTCGGCCATTGACCGAATCTTCAGACCGGTCAGAGCCTCCGCTTCCGGAATATTCGGCGTCACCACAAACGCAAGCGGCAGCAGTTTCTGAATCAACGCCTTGCGCGCCGCATCCTGCATCATGGCCCGTCCTCCCTTGGCAATCATCACCGGATCGACCACTACTTTTTTTGCTCGGTACTGAAGAATCTTTTCAGTCACAACGTCCACGGCGCTTCCCGTCAAAAGCATGCCGGTTTTAACCGCATCCGCGCCGATATCGGAAAGAACGGAATCCATCTGCGTGGCAATAAAACGTCCCGATACGGGGGAAATATCCTGCACACCGCGCGTGTTTTGCGACGTAAGCGCCGTAATCACCGTCGTTGCATAACACCCGCAGGCGCTGACGGTTTTCAAATCGGCCTGAATGCCCGCCCCGCCCCCGCTGTCCGATCCGCCGATGCACAATACCCGCAACGGTTTGATCATTTAACCAACCTCCGGAAAGACATCTTTTCGCC
>CAZDYR010000461.1:0-2548 GCA_964509625.1 uncultured Smithella sp.
CGGTCGGAGCGGTATAGAAAATGTTGACTTTGTATTTTTCAACCACCTGCCAGAAGCGGCTGTAGGTCGGATAATTGGGAACGCCTTCAAACATGATGGAGGTGGCGCCGTTGCACAGAGGCCCGTACAAAATGTAGGTGTGACCCGTGACCCAGCCCAGGTCGGCGGTGCACCAGTACATATCACCTTCATGATAATCGAATACGATCTTGTGGGTGTAGGAACCGTAAACCAGGTAGCCGCCTGTGGTGTGCATAACGCCCTTGGGCTGTCCGGTCGAACCGGAGGTATAAAGGATGAACAGAGGATCTTCGGCATCCATCCATTCCGGTTCGCACTTGGCATCAACTTTCTTCATTTCTTCATGGTACCATTTGTCACGGCCGGCAACCATGTCGCACTTAATCTTATCGCCGACACGGTTGACGACGATCACGCTTTTGACGGAGGGGCAGGACTTCAAGGCTTCATCAGCGGTGGCTTTCTGGGGAACAGCCTTGTTGCCGCGGAAGGTGCCGTCGCAAACGACGAGGACTTTGCCGTCGCAGTTGACAATTCTGTCTCTCAACGCGTCGGCGCTGAAACCGCCGAAAACAATACCGTGAATGGCGCCGATGCGTGAGCAGGCCAGCGCCGCGATGCCCAGTTCGGGAACCATCGGCATGTAAAGAATAACGCGGTCGCCCTTCTGAACGCCCTGAGCTTTCAGAACATTGGCGAATTTGCAGACTTCTTCATGAAGCTGCTTGTAGGTAATGGCTCTTTCTTCACCGGGTTCATTGCCTTCCCACTGAATCGCAACCTGATTGGCGCGTTTTTCAAGGTGACGGTCGAGGCAGTTGTAGGAAACATTGAGTTTCGCGCCTTCGAAGAATTTTACATAGATGGGACCTTTTTTAATATCAAAGTTGTAATCCATCACTTTGTCCCACTTCTTGAACCAGGTCACCTGCTGTTCGGCGATTTCCGCCCAGAATTTCTCCGGTTCCTCGACCGAGCGCTTCCACATCTTGTCATAAGCTTCTCTGCCGCTTACCCAAGCTTTCTTTTTTGCCGCTTCGGGAATAGGATATATCTCCTTTAATTGAACTTTTGCATCCGCCATGTTGATTATTCCTCCTAGTTTAAAGTTTTTGTATTTACTTCAACGTTTACCCAACGTTTCGCCATAAAACGTATTGGATTTAACTTCGGGATTAAAACCTGCAACGCGAGCGCTTTCAACACGCTTAAGGTGCGCAATGAGTGAACAAACTCACTGGAATTGAGGTGTGCACCACCATCCGTGAAAACGTTAAAACTTCATTTTGCCTTAAGCCGCGAAGCGCCAGACACTCGCCTGCGTCAATTTTTCATTAAAGAATTAACTGTTTGCCCCTGATACGCAATTTAGGCGGGGCGTCACTTTTCCAAGTGATGAAAATACTGAATCTTACTGATTAATGAGCATGGGGTCAAAATTTGACCGCAAGTCAATCTATCCTTGGGGACTCACCTACCCTAATATCAACATCCTGTCAAGAAATATTTGGGGTGAATACAAACCTTTGACCGGCAAATTTTGAGATGCGTAAAAATCAGCAAATAATCAATAATACCGGAATGATAAAAACAAATCACTTTTCCCGGGTTAGCACGGAGATCCTCGTTTCACCCTGCCGGAATATGGATGCTACCAGCCCTTCTTCCACATATCCTCATCATCGTAAATTTTCTCTTCTTCGAGTGCTTCAGGCGCGTCCGTTTCACAGTCACGCGTTTTCTGTTTCGCCTTTTCGCGGAGATATTCACGATACCATTCGTGCGCTGCGATCATGGACATGACTTCACTGGTGCCGGTCCAGATGGATGCCAGACGAACGTCGCGATAAATGCGCTCGATGGGAAAAACATTGGTGTAGCCGATGCCGCCCATCACCTGCATGGAATTATGAACCACTTTCTGGCAGGACTCCGTGATGAACTTCTTGCTTTGTGAAACCATCCGGCGAATGAGACCCATATCAGCGCCCGCATCCACGGCGCGCGCCGTGGTGTAGGCCATTGAGCGGGCCGCGTCCAGAAGCATAACCGCCTCGGCGATTTGAAAGCTCACACCTTCAAACGTGTTGATGACCTGGCCGAAGGCTTTGCGCCTTGAGGTATAGCTCGTGGCAATCTCCAGCGCGGGACGCGCCGCGCCGATGGTCATGGCCGCCGTGCCGAGGCGCTCCGGAATCATCATCGTGTTGAACACGGCGTAAGCCCCCTGCACCTTGCCCACCACATTGGCTTTAGGGACCTTCACATCCTTAAAGATCAGACGCGCCGTGCCTCCGCCGCGGCATCCCATCAGGCCATACAGATACTTGACTTCAACACCTTCCGTCCGGTCCACAATAAAGCAGGTAATCGCGTCCTGAGGTTTGGCGTCAGGGTGCGTGCGGGCGTAGACCAGAAAAAAATCGGCTCCTTCGCCGCCGACAATAAAGCGTTTCTGGCCGTTGAGCAGATAATAATCGCCGCAGTCTTCGGCTTTCGTCGTCGCTCCGAAAAAGTCCGATCCGCC